>JAPLKL010000040.1 GCA_026388095.1 Elusimicrobiota bacterium
GGGTCGGGCATGGGCAACAGCGCGACCCAAGAAGGGATTTTAGGACGAGCCGAAGCAAACTGGTGCATCAAGTCGGCCCCTCATTGCGTCGCCAAAGGTCTTCGCACCGAGTTCTTACGAGAGGCTCAATACTTATCTCTGATAGTCCCCCGTTAGCCGGCCCAGGAGAATGAGCGAGAACACCCGCAGCCCAGAGCAACAGGCTTTCATTAAGGCCTATAATGGACGCCGCCGCTGGGCGCGAATTTCGACGTTCACGTTGGCTGCTGCGTTCGTCGTCGCGATGATCAGCCGGACGCTGAAGCGCTACGACTACCCGCTGTGGATAGCGATCGCCGTCCTCTTCCTGCTGTACATCTACTTCAACTGGATCCGGGCGAAATGCCCGAAATGCGGCCGCTTTATCGGCTTCTCAAGCTGGGCGCAGAAAGGCCTCTCCCGCGGTTTTCGCTGCGACCTGGAGACTGACTGCGCGGAGGCTCTGGATGAGCCATGAGTCGATGAAAACAAGCATCTTCCTCCTTGCGGCGATATCCCTGCCCAGAAGCCTGCAAGCAGCCATGGCTCCCTGCTCGTTCCCGTCGGAGCCCACCATCATCGAACGGACCGACTCCGGCCCGAACCCCATCTTGCTCCAATACTGGGATTTCGACTCGGATCGCATCCTCTTCTTGAAATCCCCGCCCGATTCCAAAAGACTTGCTGAGTACCGGGAAACGGTCGCGAAACGAATAACGACTGACCCGACGGCTCTTTTGAAGCGCTACATGGCGCTCCAGCCCGCACCTGAGGATCTTCACAATATCGAGGTGGTCATGAGCCGGCCCGGAAGCATCAAAGAGATAGGCTGCTTGGCGGGACTCCTTCTGGAAATCCAGATCTCCCGGAACGAACGCTTCGCGACCGACGCGCCTGAGTTCATCGCCTATTTTCTTCAAAAGAAAGGGAAACTGAGGGCCTATTTCTTGACCAACGATTCCAGAGGCATCCGGGGCGCCGGGTTCTCTGATCTGTTGAGCCGGATCGACGCGGATAGAGACGGCGGCTGGAAGGTGCTCGCCAATCTGCACAACCACAGCTTCTTCCTGAATGACCTGGATTCGAGAAAACCGCAAGGCGTCTTGGCCCCGAGCGCCAATGACATCCAAGTCTTCAGCGCCCAAATAGAGCGCTTCGGCCTGAAGGGAGCCTACATCACGAACGGCTTCAACACCCTTTATGTCCCCGGCCAGGACATCAAGCGTTACGCCTCCGCAAAGTGATGAGTCATGATGATGCGGAGGCCTTAGAAGAAGTGTAGAGACTCCACGTAAGCCCGCCCCTCTTCCCCTCGGAAAGAAAAGGTCCCGCAGCAGTGGCGCTTGGGCCGCAGTAAACGAGAGATGAGCTTCGCCAACCGGCCGCCGTGGTGCACCGCGTGCCGCACAGGAAGGTCCAGGCGGAGCCGCTCGCCTTGGAAAGAAAGGTCGCGGCCGTCGAATCCCACTTCCGAGCTTGAGACCGCGCCTTGCGGCCCGTTGATGCAGATGAAGCGGAAAGGGTTCGGCCGGTAGTCCACCCGGACGAAGAGCACCGAGTAGCTCTTCGAGTACAGGATGCCCCACTCCCAGCTCCTGAAGTTCAGCAGGAGCTGCGCCGACGGCGTCAGATCGTGCCAGACCTCGTCGTGGAACATGAGGCCAGCGATGTCCCGGGCCTGGCCCCCCAAGGACAGCCGGCCCGAGAAGGACATGCGCAAGCCTGGGACCTCCCAGGAGACGCTCCGCGCTCCGACCGCTCGGCGGATGCGGTTGTCCTTCCAGTCCACCAAGCGCCGGGCCGTGACGTCGAGCGCGACGCCCTCCTCGCGGACGCTCAAGGAGAGGACGTCTCCCGACCAGAGCAGGCTGCTGGCGCCCGCCCGCATGCCCTCGGCGCAGAGGGAGAGCCGGTCCAGGGGATAGGTCTTGTCCAGGGCCAGGCTGTCATCCCCGTAAACGGAGAGCCAAAGCCCGCAGTCACTGCCGTTGGCGCAGAGCGCCCCGGCCGCTATCGTCCCGTCGTCGCAGAACAGAGTGAAATACTTCCAGCCGATCATAGCGTCCCGTTGCGGCGCCGCTTGGCGACCGCGTCGAAGAAGGCTTCTTCGGTCGAATATCGGAACTTGTAGCCGTAGCGGTCCATGAGCTTGCGCGGAGAGACCACGATGCCGTGCGCCACCAGGTCGACCGAGGTCGGCGAGACGGCGCTCAGGCGCAGCTCCCAGAGCACGGAGATGACGGCCTTGAAGAGGGCTTTTGGGATCCTGAGGAATATCTTCCTCGGGTTCGGGTTGAGCTCGCGGGTCGGCGCATAGGAATCCGGGGCCAGGTTGAAGGTCCCCTCCGCGGCCTCATCCTGGAGCACCAGCTCGACGAGGGCCTTGACGTCGTCCTCGTGGATGAACTGGAGGACCGTGTCCCGCCCGTCGAGGATCAGCCCGAAAGGAGACTTGGCCAAAGTGGAGACCACCCCGCCGGGCTTGAAGTAGGTGGGGCCGACCGCGGTGCACATGCGGAAGTTGACCAGCTTGAAGTCGGGACGCTTGGGGAAGCGCGCGTAGGACTCCTCGACGGTCTTCTTGTTCTGGGCATAGACCCAATCGCGCGGCCGCAGCTCGGCCTCCTCCGTCAGCCAGAGCGGGTTGTCGGGGAACCCTCCATAGGCGCTGGCCGAGCTGAAATGGACGAACTGCCTCACGCTGGGAGCCGCGTGGGCCGCCAGGAACACGCTCCGGGAGCCGTTGACGTCCATGTCGCGCTCGAAGGCCTTGTCATGCTGGGGGTCCATGAGGTAGGCCAGATGGATGACATGGGACGCTTCCTCCTCGGCCAGGACCTTGGCGAGCAAAGCCTGGTCGCGGACGTCGCAGGCGACGAAACGGAAGTCCCGGTAGCTCCCCTGGCAGGGTAGGGACTGCAGGTCGAGCCCGAGGACGCGGTGGCCCCGCGCGCAGAAGTGCTCCGCCAGGAAGTTCCCCACGTAGCCCGCCGAGCCGGTTATCGCGATGCGCATGCCTATGGGAGATTGTACTGATTGCGTCTTTGCTAGAATAGGCGGGCATGGACGAACTGGAGGACATCAAGGACCGCCTGGCCTCCATCGCGGTGCTCATCGCCGCGGTGCTCCTTGTGGGGACCTGGGGCTACCGCATCGTCGAGGGCTGGCCCTTCTTCGACTCCCTCTACATGACGGTCATCACCTTGGCCACCGTCGGCTACGGTGAGGTCCACACCCTCGACCACGCCGGCCGCGCCTTCACCATCTTCCTCATCATGGGCGGCATCGGCGTCATGACCTACGCTTTCTCGGCCATCACCTCCGTCATCGTGGACGGAAAACTCTCGGCCGCGCTCAGGAGGAGAAGCATGGAGAAAGACATCGCCAAGCTCTCGGGACACTACGTGGTCTGCGGGGGGGGGCACGCCGGAGGCGTCATCATCGCCGAGCTGCGCCGCATCCAAAGAGCCTTCGTCCTCGTGGAGCGCGAGCCCGACATCATCCAGAAGATGCGTGAGCGCCAGGGCGCCGAGATCCCCCATGTCGTGGGCGACGCCACCGACGACGAGACCCTGCGGGCCGCGGGCGTGGAGCGCGCGGCCGGCGTGTTCGCGGTCCTGGCCACGGACCAGGACAACGCCTTCGTGGCCTTGAGCGCCAAAGGCCTCAACCCCGGCCTGCGCGTGGTCAGCTGCCAGAAGGAGTTGGGCGTGCGCGCCAAGCTCATGCGCAGCGGCGCGGACAACGTGGTCAACCCCGAGTACATCGGCGGCTTGCGCATGGCCTCGGAGATGATCCGGCCCGCCACCGTGGGCTTCCTGGACTCCATGATGCGCGAGAGCGGGACCGTGGAGCGCTTCGACGAGATCGCGGTGCCGGAAGGCTCCCCCTACGTGGGCAAGCCGGTGGGCGAGGTCAAGGGCAGCGAGGGCAACGGCCCCCTGCTCATCGCGGTGCTCGACGGGCAGAGCAAGAAGTACGACATCAACCCGGACTCCGCCCGGCCCATCCGGGCCGGCGACAGCCTGGTCATGGTGGGCGAGGTCGGGCGGCTGGCCGAGCTGCGCAAGCGTTTCGGGGCGGCCGGCTAGGCCGTGGGCCGGCCCCGGCGCATCCAGTTCGCGGGCGCCTGCTACCTCATCACCCTCCAGGGCAACAACCGGGCCGACCTGTTCGTCTCCCACCAGGACCGCCGCCAGTTCCTGGCCGCGCTGGCCGCGGCCAAGGACCGCTTCGGTCTGGAGTTCTACGCCTACTGCCTGTTGCCCCCGCGCGCCCTGCTGCTGCTGCAGACCGCGCGGCCCAACCTCTCCGCCGTCATGCAGTCCTTGGGCACCTCCTACACCAAGTACTTCAACTCGGCCCACGGCTCTTCCGGCCATGTCTTCCAGGGCCGCTACCAGGCCCTCCTCGTGGACAAGGAGCGCTACCTCGTCGAGATGACGCGCTACGTGCACCTCGAGCCCGTGCGCGCCAAGCTCACGGACCGTCCTTGGCGCTACCAATGGTCGAGCTGCCCGCATTACGTCCAGCTCCTGGAGAAGAAGACGCTGGTGGCGGCCGAAGAGGTCCTCTTCACCTTGGGCCGCAACCGCTTGACCGCGTCCGTGCGCTACCTCAAGACGCTCAAGGAGCGCATGAAGGCGGGCTCGGACGTCCTCCTGCCCGTGGCGCGAGGCCGGGCCGTGGGCCATGAATCCTTCTTGGAGCGCGCCCAGAGCCGCGCCGAGGAGCCGGGGCTGCCTCCGGAGGCCCGCTCGGCCGGCTTGGCTTTGGCCCGCCGGATCATCGTCGAGGTGGCGCAGCGCCGCGGCCTGGAGGAGGAGCGGCTGCTCAGCCGGCTGCAGTGGCGGGCCCTGTGCGCGGCCCGGCGCGAGGCCATCCACCGCATCTGGAAGGAGGCCCGTCTCGGCGTGACCGAGATCAGCCGCCTTTTCAACCGCACCCCCAGCGCCATCAGCCAGGTCCTCCGTAAGATGGAGTCCAAAGCTCTGGATTAGGCTGGCCCAATTTGTTAGCCTACGCTTGAGACCGCCGCTCCGGGGGAGGCCCTGATGACGAGACGATCCATTTCCGTGCTGGCGCTGGCCGTAGCCGCACTGCTCATCCTGCCGACCTGGTCCGCCGCAGAGTCGGTATGCCCGGACGAGAAGGGAGATTTCCATGCCGCGCTCGGCCGCTACCTCCAGGCCGAGAAGAAAAAGGGCGTGGAACTGGCGCCGGCCTATGAGACCTGCGAGTTCCAGCCCGCCAAAAAGGTGTGCCTGGAGCATGTCTTCGTCTTGCTGATGAAGAAGCGCCTGGCCGGCAAGCCGGAACTGGCCACGCTCTACGAGAGCGACGACGCCCCGTCCCAGGGCTTCACCTTCCAGCGGCTCACCCCGGCCGGCTGCCGCTTCGCGCGCAAGACGGCGGGCAAGGCGGCCGCCGGGCCCGGCTTCGAGCTGACCGTGCTCTCCGACGCGGAACGGTTCATGGAGGAGCACCATTTCAAGCTGGACCGGGAGAAGGGCGTCCTGACCTTCAACAGGCTGGCCAAGGATGACGACGGGGTGCTGCGCAGCAAGCCTTTCGAGATGAACTTCCTGGACCCGGACGAGAAGGACGACAACAAGAAGACCGCCAAGGTGTTCATCACCACCGCGAGCCAGCCCGCCACCGGCCGGGAATGGCTGGACGTGGAGGCCACCAACCGGGACGGCAGCAAGGAGAGGTACCAGATCGACCCGGCCGGCAAAGTGACCCAGCGCTAGATGCCTGGGCGAGAAGCTACCATGATGATATTCGCGTCCGTCGCAGTCCTGGCCATGGTCGCCTCTGCGGAGCCGGCCCCGGCCCCGCCGGCCGAGCCGGAGTTCCACGCCGCGCTCAAGAATTATCTCGCCGCCGAGAAGAAGAAGGGCGTGGAGCTGGCGCCGGTCTATAACACTTGCGAATTCATGCAGGGCGGCGAGCAGGAGCTGTGCCAGGAGAACGTCTTCGTCCAGCTGCTGAAAAAGCGCCTGGCCGCTCAGGGCGAGGAGCTCCATAAGCTCTACGAGACGGACCCCGACAAGGCCCCTTTCGAGAGGCTCACCAAGGCCGGGCGCTCGTTCGCGAGAAAGATGATGTCCGGAGAGCAGGCCAAGCTGGAGCACAAAGGCGTGGTTCGGCCGCCCTCGATCGACCAGCTGATGAAGGAGTACCCCGCCATCCAGGAATGCCTTGACGCGGTCAAGGCCGCCAAAGGCCCGAGCGGGCCCTTGATGGCCAAGAGGGCGCTGACCATGGTGGTGGCGCGCTGCGGCGCCGACGACAAGGCCTGCCGCGACGCCAACGTGGAGAAGTGGTCCGCCGCCAATTGCCCCAAGGAAAAATAGGCGGTAGGACGGCCGCCCTCGTCTGCCTCCTCCTTCTCCTGCTCGCCGCGCCCGCGCCCGCGGGCGTGAAGATCGTCTACAAGCCCTACTGGGCCACCTTGCCGAAAGACCCCCCGCGCGACCCCAAGGCGATGTCCGACGACGAGATCAATTCCAACTGCGCGATCCTCATGTTCGAGCGCGACATGATCCAGGAGAAGGCCAGGCAGGGCCAGGAGCTCAGCGAGAAGGAGCAGGAAGGCCTGGTGGAGATCCCCAAGCTCCTCGACAAATACAACAGGGAGGGCGACCGCCGCATAGACGAGGCCAACCCGGAGAGCGGGCCCGAGGCCCCGCAGGCGCAGGAGAAGCCGGCCGGGCCGAGCGAGGAGACTTTGCAGGCCATGGAGCAGCAGGATCCGGGCGCGGCCAGCCTGATACGGGCGCGCCAGGACATGCAGTCCGGGGACCTCTCCGGCGCCGTCTCCCATCTGGACTCCGCCGCCGGAAGCAGCTCCAACGACCCAAAGCTGCAGGCCTACGTCCTGAGCCAGCGCGGCAAGGCCGAGGCCATGCTGGGCCGCACGGACGCGGCGCGGCAGGACCTGGCCAAGGCGCTGGCGCTCAACCCCAAGGACGCGAGCGCCGCGGGCCTGGCCAAGCTGCTCGAGCATAGGAACATCCCCAAGGACTCACCCCTGCTCAAGACCGCGGGCTTCGGGCCCGCCAAGGACGCGGGAGCGATGCCGGAGGGGGCCGTGAAGGCACAAGCCATGAGCCGCGGGCCCGCGCCGGCGCCCCCAGCCCCGGGCCTGCCTTCCGGCCCGCCTCAAGCCCATGCCGGAGACCCCGGCGTGCTCGTGCGGGAGGCCGCCTCCAAGCTCAGCCTGGGCGACTATGAAGGCTCGATCCGCTCGGCCAGCCTGGCCATAGACAGCGGCGCCAAGGGGCCCGCGCCCTACGTCATCCGCGGCAAGGCGCAGAGCGCTTTGGGCCGCGAAGCCGAGGCCGTCAAGGACCAGACCTCGGCGCTCGAACAGGAGGCGGACGCCGCGCTCGAGGCGAGCCTGGAGCGGGCCTGGTCCGAAGCCAGCGAAAAGGACTATGAGAAAGCCCGCATGGACGCCGATGCCGCGGCGCGCATCAACCCGGGCGTGGCCGGCAGCAAGAAATACAAGGACATCGACGCCGACATCACGGGAGCCTCCGCGCAGGTCCCCTGGGACGGCGCCGCCCACCCGGGGGCCGGCCGGGTCGCGGCGGCGGAGGGGCTTTCCTGGGGGATCTTCTCCTCGGCTCTGCCCGAGACCGCGGCCGGCATCTCGCCTGAGTCCATGCGGCTGGCCCGGGAGGCCCAGGCCCGGCTCTCCGTGGGAGACTACCTCGAGGCCATCCGCCTGGCCGGCCGCGCCCTCTATGTTGACGGAAAGAACTACTACGCCTACATCATCCGCGCCTGCGCCCAACGCCTCTGCGGCCGCTTTCGCGCGGCCATAGATGACGCCACCTCGGCTTTGGCCCTGCAGCCGCAGGCGGCAGACGCGCTGCTGGCGCGCTCTCTGGCCTACCTGCACCTCAAGGACTGGAAGCAGGCCGCGGCCGACGCCTCGGCCGCCATCCGTCTGGCCCCGCAACGGGAGGATGCCTATCGCCAGCGCGCTCTGGCCAGGAAGATGACGGGCGACACCAAAGGCGAGCAGGAGGACCTGCGCCAGGCCGAGTCTTTGGCCGCTGCCCATCGCGGCCAAAAGCCGCGGGGCCTGCCCAAGGCAGCAGTGCTGGCCTTGAGCGCCTGCGGAGGGCTGATCGTCCTGGGGGCCTGCTTCAGGGCCCTGCGGGGAAATGGGGTCAGGTCTTGACATTTGACATTCGTGGAATAGGTCTAGAAAGAACGTGAAATACTACATGACGATGGGCTTGACGGGGTTTTGCCTCATCGTCATGCTGCTCGGCTTCTGGAGGGTGCACGTGGCTCGCACCGCGACCGAGGTGGGGGGGCTCTCCGGCAAGGTGGACAGGATGGTCGCGCTATGGAGCTCTCATGGCGTGGCGGAGAAGGACCGGGTCGCGGACCTGGTGATTACCGACGCGGAATCAGGCCCGGACCCGTTCGCCTTGGCCTCCGAGGAGCCTTCGGCCTGGGACAATGTCGGGACCTGGCTGCGCCGGACTTTCATGCGCCGCAGTCTGTCGGCCAAGGCGGACTCGCAGTTCGCCAAGGCTTTCGCGGACGACCCGGCGGCCGCGGTCTGGACGCACGAGGGCTTCGCCACGGTAAGCGAGGCTGAGATGACCAATGAGATCGTCAAGGCCGTGGTGAAGGCCAACGAGGCCGGGGCCGAGGTAAACATCGTGGCGCAGGGGGCTTCGGCCGGGCCGGTGCTCAAGGCCATGAAGAGCCTGGTGGGGGCGCGGCGCAAAGGGGCGCAGGTGGGGGTCAAAAAGGTGGTCCTGGTGGGCATGGACATGCCGAGGCTCAAGCGCAGTCCCGGGGTCGCGGCTTATGATCCCACGAGGCTCGGCAACATCATCGAGCTGGCCGACATCTGGACGTCGAGCGATTCCTCCGCCAAGGCCACGAAGATGCAGGTCTACAGCCTGGGCCAGGCCGGGGCTGAGGTCGAGCTCGAGAAGCTGTGGCCGGAGTCGGCCGCGGGGGGCGGGGCGCGGTCGGGCCTGCCGGCCGTGGTCAGGGATTTGGTCACGAAGGCGGCGTCTTTGGAGCAGTGCCTCGCGCGGCAGGAACAGGCGCTCAAGGATGCGGAGACGAAGAAAGCGGCCGAGGAAGCGGCGGTAAGACAAGCCGCGGCCAAGAAGGCGGCTGATGAGGCCGCGGCGCGGTGGGCCGAGGCCCAGCGCGGCGCGCTGGAGGCTATCCGGCAGGCTGCGGCAGCGAAAAAAACGGCCCAAGAGGCTGCCCAGAGAGAGGCGGCTGCGCGGAAGGCGGCTGAAATCGCGGCCCAAAAAAAAGGCGGGTCAGAGCATCCCTGGGTTTCGCAAGGCCAACGGGAGTGCGCCCAGTGCTGCGTAGATGCGGGCGGCAGGTGGGATTGGGGCCCTGAAACCGGGCAATCCTGTATGGGACTGGGCTGTCAAGTCATATTTGGCTGCTGCAGAGACGCTGATTATGATGCTGGCGTGGCCTCGTGCCGCGCCGCGATCCACTGCAGGCACAGCCCCGGCAACCACTACTACTACTTCCGTTGCGGGATTGCGGGAATAGGGGGACTGTAGGAATGTAGGAATAGGGTCAGGTCTTGACATTTGACATTGACGGGGGATGGCCCGTTTTCTAGTACGAAATGGGCTGGTAATATCTAAATGATTAAAGCCTGGCACCAAAATCCGACCCCTTAGGTCGTAAGTCCCAGCCCTGCCGCCCCGTTGGCCCACGGTTCTCTGGGCCGAAATCCGGCCTCCGCTAGGGCCATCAGCCTCTTAAAAATAAAGCGTTTTCCTGGTATTTTATATTCAATGCCAGGCCAAGCGATGCCGAAGCCTTTAGTCAAGGCTTTGACGGTCTTCCTGACCTTCGCGCTGGTCCTATCTTCCCCTGGCGCAGCCTCCTATGCCGTAGCCGCCGAGGTCATCGGCGCCACGGCCCAGAGCTCCCCGGTCAATGCCATCCCGACGGCCCTGCCCGCCCTCGGCACGTCCGTCTCCCCCGCGCTCTCCGGCGCATTGACCTCTCCCGTCAGCCTCAAGGGAGCCCTTTCCAACCTCCCGGCCCCCGCCCCCAGCGTCATCCCGACCGCGGTTCCCGTCGCTGGAGCCATCCTCCAGGCCGGTCAGCCCATCGCTTTGCCGTCCGCCCTCGCTCCCGCAGACCCCGATGCCGCCGCCCCCGCCGTTGAGACCCTGGCACTGTCGGCCGCGGCGCAGCCCGTAGCCGAGGGCAAGCCGACTTTCATCAACCGGCTCCAGCAGGCCGTGGGCCGCGCCGCGCAAGCTCTGCGGCGCGACAAGACCGAGACCCAGGCCAAGGCCGAGGTCGGCGCGGCGTTCGACAACAGCGGCGGCGGCGCAGGCTCGGTTGAGGCGGCCGAAGCCTCGCCTGCGGCCCAGCCGGAGCTGACCCGCTACGTCCACGAAGGTTTCTTCGGCTGGCGCAAGGTCCAGGGCGTCCGGCTCGATCCGGCGCTCAAGCCCCTGCCCGCCAACGCCAGCGTAGACCAGATCATCGAGCAGATATCCAAGCAGTTCGGCTTCTCCCGGGCCGAGGTCGTGGCCCTGGCCGCCGAGTACCGCCTGCGGGTTGAGAGCCCGGCCGCGGACTGGCTCAGCGTCTACGACCGGCTCCAGAAGATCAACCGCGAGCAGTTCAAGATCCTCGACCACAAGAAGTACGAAGGCTTCCGGAATCTGGCCAACCGCACCTACGAGAAAGGCTGGCCAGGCCTCCTGCAGCGGAGCTTGGAGTTCCACAAGCACGCCCTGGGCTTCCTGGTGCGCTTCCCCTACCACCTCTTCGACACCTTCATCTTCGGCTACTTCCGCCAGAACATCGCCTTCGAGTTCCTCCACTCCACGGAGAACTTCCTCGACCTCAAGGCCCCCGAGACCAAGAAGGACGCCAGCCGCATCACCGGGGTCAAGAACCCCGAGGACGACAAGCGGCAGACCCTGAAGTGGCTGGAAGAATCCCTGCGCCAATACGCTTTCCGGGGCCCCGGCGTGCTGGCCGGCCTCAAGGCCAACCCTTACGTGCGCGTCCTGCAGCGCTTCTTCATCACGCCGGTGGCCGAGCCCTTGGTCAACTTCGTAGTCCGGCGCCTGGCTTTGGCAGCGGCCAGCGCCGTGGCCATGGGCGTGCTGGGCGCCTTCGCCCCGGTCCTGCCCCTCTCCTTCGCCTTGACCGCCATCCCCATCATCGGGCCCGCAATCTTGGGAATCGCGGCGGGCGCGCCCGCCTTCCTGGGCATGGTCCCGTTCATCGGCCCCTTCCTGGCGCCCATCGTCGGCACGGCCCTCGCCGCGCTGACCAAGGACCTCGTGCTGGGGCCCCTGCTCAACACCTTGATCCTCTCGACCATGCTGACCCTGCCGCAGTCGATCGGCGAGCAGACCTTCGAGCTGCGCAAGATCAACCCCTCCGCCCCGCTGGGAGTGGGCGGCTACCTGCGCGCCTTCGCCGGAGCCCTGGCCTCCGGCTCCTTCTGGCGGGCCAACCTCAAGTCCTTCCTGGGCATGGTCACGGTGGGCGCGGAGATCGAGGGCGTCATGGGCTACGCGGGAGCCGTGGACGGGCTCTTCGACCCGGCCCTCATGCGCCTGAGCGGCCACCACTTCAAGGTCTTCGAGACCATCGGCGCGGCCGTGGAGCGGCCCAAGGGCGAGAGCCCCATCCCCTTCGGCGGCGCCATCACCTGGGGCAACGTGCTGCTGGTCAAGCTGCAGGACGCCACCGGCATCCAGCTCTCGCAGTGGACCATGCACGCGGTCCTGAGCCTGCGCGGCGTGGTCAAGGACACGGCCCAGAACGCGGCCTTGGCCGGGGTCTCGGCCCAGGCCTCGGTGGGCTCCGCCTCCCACCGGCCCGACGCGGCCGAGTACAAGTTCGACCCCGAGCTCTACAAGCAGGGCCCCGAGGCCGTGGCGGCGCGCATCAAGCAGCTGGCCGGGCAGGCCGGGCACCTCCAGCAGGAGGTCGCCGCGGTGCAGTCGCACATGGCCAAGCTCGACGCCCAGCTCCTGGCCGTGGAAAGCCGCGCCGCGGAGCTCCAGCGGCAGAGCCGGCCCATCAGCCCCGAAGAGCAGGCCGAATACCAGCGCCTGCTGGGCGAGCTCTCCGGCAAGCGCGACGAGAGCTACATCCAGTCCAAGCTCTCCGAGCTCCACGACCTCAAGAACCCCAAACCCGAGGACCTGGCCCGCCTGCGCGAGCTCAAGAAGCTCCAGGAGTACTACGACGCCATCCTGCTGCCCCCGCCGCAGGGGGCCGACGCGCAGATGGCGGACCTGGCGGTCAAGGCGGCTTCCCTCAAGGCCCTCTCCGAGCACCTGTCCTCCATCGCCGAGAACCGGCCGGTGCGCGCGGGCGAGGGCGCGGCGGGGCGCGTCGATGAGGCCACGGAGGCCAGGATCCGCAGCCTGGTGGGCGAGATCAAGGAGCTTCGCGGCGAGGCCAAGGGCGAGATCGCCAACCGCGACGCGGCCCAGACCTTGCTGTCCGTGGCCAACAAGTCCCGCAACCTGGCCCTGCGCGACCGCCGCAGCGGCAAGGAGATGCTGGAGTTCCACAAGAACCTCTCGCGCCTGGCCACGGTCATGGACCTGGCCCTCTCCCTCAACGAGATCAACGCGGCCCAGGCCGCGCCCAAGCAGATGATGGACCTCCTCGACCAGAAGCTGGCCAAGATCCATTCGGCCCAGGCCGGCAACGCGCAGGGCACGACGCCACCAAAGCCCGGATCGTGACCAACGAGGGCAAGTCCACCCTCGCCACGACGCGCCTGCAATCCTTCCAGAACGACATGTCCGGCCTGCTCTCCCGCATCAACGGGGAGGACGGCGGCGCCTCGGGCGACGCCATGAAGGAATACCAGCGGCGCATCGACCTGCTGCCCCAGGTGGCGGCCTGGCGCGCCAACGGCAACCCCGGCAACCCCGACGCCTTCAGCGTCAAGGGCTTCCAGGGCGACCTGGCCGAGGTCAACGACTTCATCCGCAAGGCCGAGGACGGCGTCTCCCAGCTGCAGACCGTGCCCGTGGAGTTCGCCGGGGTCGCCATCGTCGCGGTCCCGGGCCCGGCGGTCAACGTCGCCAACCCCTCCAAGGACCAGATCCTGCGCATCCTGACCGACCGCCAGGCCTATTGGCAGGACAAGCGCGCCCAGTACCAGAAGAACCTCGACACCGTCAACCGCTACCTCGACCCCAACAACTCCCGGACCACGGTCGACGAGTTCGGCGTCGCCGCGCCGGAGTCGCTGCCGCGCTGGCGCTCCCAGCAGGCCGAGGAGCTCTCCAAATCGCAGGGCGAGGCTCAGCAGTACCTGGCCCAGATCGACGCGCTGGCCGCGCAGATCAACTCCGTGACCGGCTCCGCCATCCCCATGCTCTCCGGCCGCTCGGTCGAGGACCTGCGCGCGGCCCTGCCGGGCTACGGCGACAAGCTGCGCGCCGTGCATTTCCCGACGGGGACGGACCCCAACATCTTCGTAGCCGAGATGAACCTGGTCTCCATCGCCAAGCTGCTGCCCTACGCGGCGCGCGACGTCATCCACTGGGCCAAGGCCGACAGCACCATCAAGGCCATCGACAAGGCGATGAGCACCACCTTGCCCACGGCCCAGGCCAAGCTCGCCGAGGTCGTGGACATGCTCGGAGCGGTCCTCGCCGACGTGGACGCGGACCGCGCCTACATGACCAACGGCGGCGACGGCCAGGCCCTCATCAACCGCAAGGTCGCGCTCCTGCAGGTCAAGGTCCTGCCGGCCCTGCGCGACGCCCGGTCCCTCCTGCAGGACACGATGATCCCCTACCAGCAGGAGTCCATCGACTCCGCCAAGCCCAACGGCGACCTCTTCACCCTCTTCGACGCCCAGAAGACGCTGCTGACCAGCGCCAACGACCTCTACAAGAACACCTTGCCCTGGGCTTTCTCCACCTACGGAGCCACGCAGGGCGACAAGGCCGGCGCCCACGCCTCCATCGCCGACTTCCGCAAGACGCTCACGGACAACCTCAACGGCTACGACGACGCCAAGGGCCACAACAAGGGGGTCAAGGAGTACCAGGTCGAGGTGGCCAACCGCAAGGACCCGAGCTACGCGGGCACCGAGGTCATGTACGGCGAGACCATGCCCTTCAGCCTGCCGCGCAAGATCACGCAGTACACGGCGGAGCGGGCCCAGCGCGCCTCCGACATCAACACCCAGGCCGCGCAGATCAACGATATCCTGGGCAAGATACAGACGCTTTCCAAAGGGCAGTACAACCTGCAAGCCTACATGCTGCCCACGGGCGTGAGCGCGGACCAGGGCGGCGTGGCCCGGGTCCAGGCCTTGGTGGACAACGGGAGCCTGCGCGGCCTGGCCAACCAACTGACCGCCATCGGCAACGCCGCCTCCTCGGCCTCGGGCAACATCAACATGGGCATGGGCGGCGGCACCGTTCCCACCGGCACCCAGGCTCCCATCACGGTCTCCGACCAGCAGCAGATCGCCCTGCTGGCTCTGGAGGCCGCCAAGCGCCTGGTGCCCTCCACGGCGGCGGCCCCGGACTCGGCCCCCTGCTACTACGCGGTGGCGCGCTTCCTCTTCTCCGACGGCATCATCGCCGCCTCCCAGGACGCCCTGACCAACCAGATCCCCCAGGCCGAGGCGTTCCTCAACAAGATGGCCCAGGCCCTCTCCAACGCGGTGGACGACACGGCCAAGGACGACGCCTATGCCGAGTCGGGCGGCAGCAACGAGACCCCGGAGCAGACCTACGCGCGCAAGGCCGCGTCCTTGGGCGCCCTGGCCGCGGCCCTCAAGGAGGGGGAGGCCTTCTTCAACATCAAGAAGGGCTGGGACAAGGCCTCCTTCGCCACCTTGGACAAGGTCTCCTCCTATTACAACTCCTTGGGCGACGTGTACAGCGGCGGCGCCACGGTCAACTCCTCGGAGCTGCAGGCCGAGCAGCAGATGCGCGCGTCCCTGCAGAAGACCTACGACGAGCTGGAAGCCAACCGGCGCAAGGTCACCACCTGGCTGGGACAGCTCGACGACCCGCACGAGAGCGCCCTGCGGCGCGTCAACGAGAGCATCTCCGAGCTCCAGGACAAGACCCGGGCGGTCCTGGAGACCAACATCGAGTACCACAAGCTCACGGACCAGATGGGGCGCAGCCAGACCATCCTGAAGTCCCTGCTCGGCCGCATAGACGACAAGCAGGAGCAGCTCAAGGCCGAGCTGGCCAAGCCCGAGGCGCAGGGCAGCCTGTCCCCGGACCTGGTCAACGACATCGAGGACCTGCGCCTGGGACGGGGCGCCTGGGGCTTCGCCGGCCGCGACCCCAAGAGCACCGGGGCCATCGTCGTGCGCAAGGCCGAGTTCGGGGCCTTCCTGGACTCGGTCATGGCCATGTTCCAGGCCCAGAGCCCGGGCATGGACCTCTCGGCGATCAAGGCCGAGATGCTCAAGGACCCCCAGAGCCTGGCCAGCCTCATCCCCAACTCCGCGGTGATGGACTTCGGCGACACGGCCGACGGCTTCTACCTGGTCTACCAGACCCGCTTCGCCGTGCCCCAGGGCCTGGAGACCAGCAACTGGGTGACGCTGGGCAACATCGCCCAGGCCTGGGGCAACAACATCAGCGTCTCCGGCTACCAGTTCTCCAGCCCGCCCAACGAGGTCAACGCCCCTTACGGCGACAAGGGCGTGGAGGTGCAGGTCGAGTCCCTGCAGGGCGAGAACTGGGTCAACTACCTCAACGTGGACCTGCACCGCTTCGGCCTGGACGTGCCCAAGGACATGGACATCCATTCCCAGGGCGAGCAGAGCCGCATCATGATCTTCGACGATTTCGCGCTGATGATGATGGGCGACCGCCTCTACGTGGGCCTGGCCGGCTTCGGGGACTTCGCGGCGCAGGACGCCGCCAACAAGCCCTACTACTACGGCGGCAACCTCAAGAGCTCGCTGAAGATGACCGAGGTGATGAAGCTCAACTTCGAGCAGCAGGAGCTCTTCGCCA
Organism: Elusimicrobiota bacterium; assembly: GCA_026388095.1. Classification (NCBI taxonomy): domain Bacteria; kingdom Pseudomonadati; phylum Elusimicrobiota; species Elusimicrobiota bacterium. Next base: position 16,038 of record JAPLKL010000040.1, read on the forward strand.
AGGACCCCCGTACGTTCATGCAGCAGGTCAACCTGGACTTCACGGGCTACGACCCGGACCTTAACAAGGACTTCCTCATATCGGCGTCGGGCGAGAACAAGCACTACTCCCGCACCCAGCTGGGGACCTCCCTCGACGTCGGGCGCTTGCTGGAGTCCAAGGACGCCTTCACCGTGGACCTCTTCTTCGCGAAGACCAGCGGCACCGACGACATCAACCAGAAGTCGGTGGGCGCCACCATCCTCAAGGGCTTCACCATCCGCGGCGCCGACGACAAGCCCGTGGCCCAGATCACCAACAGCCTGACCGGCGAGCTCGGCGAGCAGTACAACAGCGTCAAGGACCGCCTCTCCGTGACCTTGCCGGACTACGGCGTGGTGGTCAGCGGCCAAGGCCAGCTCCTGGGCACCGCCAAGTCGTACTACGGAGAGGTGGCGAAGAAATTCGGCGACCGCTCCACCATCTCCGTGGGCTACGGCTCCCCTTACGTGGGCATGAACAACCGGCTCTCCGTCCAGGCCAACACCTCGTTCACCTTGGGCGAGCTCTGGCAGTCGGTGGTCAACGACTCCGGGAAGGACCTCAAGGGCGGCGAGACCCTCAAGAAGTTCAACACGGACATGGACGACTTCTTCAAGGGCGAGGCGGACCAGGGCCCCTCGCCGACCGTGGCGGCCCTGCGGCAGGTCTTCGAGGCCGACGTGGCGCGCCAGCTGGTCAGCCAGGACATCGGGACGCTCACCCGCGACATCCAGGACCTGCGCAAGGCCGGGGCGTTCATGGACAACACGCGCGTGCGCGGCATGGTGGGCTTCGTGACCAACCCGGTCTCCAACGACCTCACCGACCGCGCCGCGGGCGGCGGCTTCGTGGCGGGCACCTACACGGAGATGAGCCTGAGCAAGTCGCAGAAGGCCTTGGTGGCGGCCAAGTCCGAATCCCTCTACCGCGAGAGCCTGCGCCTGCAGATGCGCCTGGCGGGCCTGGTCAAGCAGTGGCAGGGCTCGGTGACGGAGCTGGCCCAAGCCCAGTGGGAGCTCAAGATGGCCGAGTTCTCGGTGCAGAACTCGCCCGCCGCGGCGGTGCGGGCCGAGGCCGAGGTTCGCCGGGCCCAGGCCTGGGCGCGCCTGCACGAGGTCCTGGTGCGCTACAACCTGCTCTCCGGCCGGGACCCCGAGGCCGCGGCGCCCTTCCAGAACCTCAACGCCGCGGACCTGGAGTCCTTGCTCGTCGAGATCCGCAAGACCATCGCGGCGCCCGACCGGCTCTCCCAGATCCTGCACTCCCTGGACCGTTCCGAGGTGGCGGCCAAGCTCGGCCCCGACCCCGTCAACGTGATGGACTGGATCCCGTTCTTCGAGAAGATCTCCGTGGGCGTCGGCGTGCAGTTCCAGGACATGATGGCCAACCAGATCCTGACCGTGGGCGCGTCGCTGCGCCTGCCCATCTACGACCCGGCCTCCAAAGAGCGGGACCACGCCTATGTCCTGGAGCAGCAGGCGACCGTCAAGGAGATGGGGCAAGCTTACTCGGACTGGCGGCTGCAGGCCGCGCAGGAGGTCCAGGCCGCCCGGGCCGCCGCGGCCAGCGCCGAAGCCGTGGCTCCCGGCCTGGCCCCGGCCGCCAATGACCTCAGCCTGGCCATCCGCGCCTACCGCAACGGCCTCATCCCGGCCAGCGAGCTGCGCCAAGCCTTCGCCTCCTGGCACTGGTACATGAGCACGGTCCTGGAAGCCCGCAGCTCCGCCGCCTTGTCCGAGGCCTGGGCGTCCTTGGACCAAAGCTTCACCCGCCCCGTCGCGCCGGGGGCCGGCACGCTGAGCATCGCGAAGCTCGACGACGCCTTCGCCGAGATCTCGCGCAACGCGCACAGCCTCGGGGAGGTGGCTCTGCGCGCGCAGGCGGCCGCGGCCATGGCCGAGGCCAACGACCACCGCATCGACAAGTTCGCGGTGGACATCAACATCGGCACGGGCCTGACCGCCACGGGCATCAATTGGCTGCCCACCATCGGGCTCACGGGCTTCCCGGTCATGCCGGTCCTGCATTTCCAGCTCAAGCCCGAGGAGATGCGCGAGCTCCAGGTGGCGCAAGGCCAGGGCCAGACCGAGTACTACCTCCAGCTCAAGACCAGGCTGGAGGCGGACCTGGCCGTGCGCTTCACCCAGAACCTCCTGGCCTATCAGACCGCGCTGCGCTCGGCCGACGTCCTGGAGAGCGCGGTCATCCCGCAGCTGGAGTCGGCTCTGGCCGCGGCGCAGGCGCGGGGAGTCCCGGGCGCCGCGGACGTGGCCTCCACCAGCGCCGGCCGGCGGCTCTCCGAAGCCCGCAACCGCCTGGTGCAGACCCGCCTGGCGGCGCGGCAGGCGCAGGCCACCATGAACTACCTCATGGGCCGGCCCGAGGCCGCGCCTCTGCAGGTGAGCCTGGACGGCGAGCAGGCCCTGGCGGCCTTGGACGCCGTCCTGGCGGCCAAGGACCCGGTGGCCGCGCAGAAGGCCCTGCTCGCCTCGCGCGTCGAGGTGGCCCGGGCGGTCGAGACCATCGTGGACAAGGACCTCAAGGTCGAGCAGCTCTCGCTCGATCCCGTGAGCATGGTGGTGCGCTCCTTGGGCCGCCTGGTCACCGCCATCGGCTCGGACTCGATCGGCAACCCGGACCTGGTGGCCGCGGCCCGGGTCCAGACCTTGACCGAGGAGCGGGCCCAGGCCGCCTTCGACGGGGAGCGCGGCGTGCAGATCGCGCGGGCGCGCGCGGAGCTGGGCGCGGTCCGCTCGCGCCTCAACGCCCTGCATCCGGGCGAGCCGGCCGCCGACCTGGAGCGGGAGAGCCTGCGGGGCCGGGAGCTCGGCCTGCGCGCGAGCCTGGCCGCTTTGGGCGAGCCCGAGGGTTCGGCCAGCGCCCGCGCTTACGCCAGCCTGCCCGGCAGCTTCGCGGAGCTGCGCGACCGCCTGGGCCAGGCCCAGCAAGGAGTGGCGGCGCGGCCTCCCGAGACCCCGGTGGAGCTCCTGCAGCCGGAGCTCCTGGAGCATCGTTCCGCGGGCTTCTTGCGCTACTATCATGCCCGGTCCACCTTGGACCAGGAAGTCAAGATCGACAAGGATTTCGTGGAGGGCTGGATCGAGGTGCGCCTGCGCAGCCCCGACACCCCGCCGGAGACGCTCCTGGCCTTGGCCAAGCTGCGCCAGGAGAAGGCGGACCGCATCTACCGCAACGACCTGGCCGCATCCGAGGCCCAGGCCTCCATGCTGGCCTCGCGCTTCGAGACCGACGTGCGCCTGTGGCGCTGGGTCCAGGGCCAGCTGCAGAGCGGCGCCGGCGGCTCATCCGAGCTGGTCAAGCATGCCGGCGAGCTGCGCGAGCGCCTGCTGGCCGAGCAGGGCGAGATGGCGGCCCTGCTGGGCCTCGACCCGCGCCTGGACCAGGCGGCTTTGCTCGACCGGCTCATGGCCATGGTCCCGGAGGACGCCTCGGGCGCCCGGGACCTGGCGGCCCTGGGCGACGGCTTCATCGCTGAGGTGCGCTCCCGGGAGCTCGGCGAGGTCCAGCGCTCGCTTTTCGAGGAAGGCCTGCCCGCCGGCCTGGCCGACCAGGACAACCTCATCAACCAGCTGCGCGCCGACACCATCGCGCAGCGCATGAGCTACAAGGGCTTCACCCCCGTCCTCGCCTTCGGCGTGTTCCGCGGGCAGGTGGTGGGCGGGGCTTTCCTGGAGGCGCCGGACCCCCAGTCCATCGAGAAGGGCCTGAGCAACGTGCTTTCCGACGTGCTGCGCAAGGAGCTGGTCTCCACCGGCCGGATGAAGGAGCTCTCGCTGCACCTCAGCGAGCTCATGGTCCGGGTCCAGGACGGGACCCGCACCATCGAGGCCCGCCGCAAGCTCATCCAGGCCGCGGAGACCGAGTACCGCGCCAAGCTCGCGCAGGGCCAGCTGGAGGAGGCCCGCCTGGCCCAGGAGCGGCTCTTCGCCGCCTGGGTGGAGTTCAGCCGGTCCTTGACCGAGACCAAGGACTCCTTCATCGCCTTGGTCAGCGAGCTCGACGCCCTGGGCCTCAGCCGCGACGGCGGCCTGCGCGCGGCCTCGGGCCCGGCGGCGTCCGGCGCGCTGGAGCTGCGCAAGGACCCGCGCGCAGAGCTCCTCGCCTACGGCGCCGAGCGCATGCTCGACCCCGATTTCGCCGCCCGGTTCGACGCCATCCTTGCGGGCCTGGGACCGGGCGTCACGGCCGAGATGCGCCAGCGCCTGGCCCGGCGCGCCGAGCTCTATCGCGACGCGGTGTCCGACGGCGAGGCGGTCATGATCCGGGAGTTCTCTCCGGGCGAGCGCCTGCGCCTGCTGACCCTCAACGACCGCGAGGGCAAGCGCCTGGCCGTGCAGGCGGAGTTCTCCGCCGTCATCGACGCGCTGGGCCGGCTCGATCCGCACTCCAACCCCGCCGCCGCGCAGCTGCTGGGCTTCATGCGCGAGGACCTCAAGGCCCAGTCCCAGCGCAGCGGCCGGCAGCTCGACAACGAGGTCGAGATCGCCACCGCGCTGCGCGACGCCTATTGGCACGCGCTGCCCGCGCCCTTCGCGGTGGAGGGGGCTTTCCAGCGCATGGAGAAGCTCAAAGTCGAGCTGGTCGCGGCCAAGCAGGCGCTTCTGGAGAGCTACCTGACCGACCTCTCGGCCGACCCGAGCCACTTCGTGCTCAAGGACGTGTTCCTGGACCGCTACCTCAAGGCGGAACAGGCCTACGACGCCGAGCTCATCAAGACCTTCGCTTCGGCCGAGGTCAAGGGCGACGGCTCCTTGGCCCGGGGCCTCGACGGGATCTACGACGTCCGGCGCAGCCTGGCGCGCACCGCCGACGAGGTCCGCTCCGGCCGGGGCCTGCGCGCGCTGGACGCCTTGGTGATGCTCGAGGAGTCGCGCCTGGCCGCCGGGCGCTGGCGCGGCGCCTCGCCCGAGGAGCTCGACTCCTCGGCCGCGGCCCTGCAGAACCTGCGCGAGCTGCGGGCCCGCTGGCAGCAGAAGGACGTGCAGCTCGCGCCCCTCTACAGCCTCACCCAGAACGGGCCGGACGGCCGCCGCCTCTGGACCTTGGACGGCTGGCTGAGCGCCGAGCAGGTGGCGGACATGCGCGCCAAGGGCCAGATCGAGGAGAAGGGCGGCCGCCTCTTCCTTAAGGACAAGGGCCTGGAGGTCCTGGGCGGCGTGGACGTCAGCGAGTCAGCGCGCGACCAGGCCGCCGCCGCCGCCAAGTCCAACCAGGAAGCTTTGGACCTGCACATCGACATGCAGAAGGGCGACTTCGTGGCGACCTCGCCCTCCGGCCAGGACGCGGTCCTGAGCGTGGCCGAGGTGTTCGGCGCGCAGGGACTCGCCGCCCAGGGCCGCCTCTTCTTCTTCGACGCCAAGCCGGACCCGGCCAGCGCCCTGCACAAGGCCGCGCATCCCCTGACGGCCCTGGCGCGCGCGCCGGAGGCCAACGCCGTCTACGTCTACACGGGCAACCTGGCGCTGGACCGGGGCCGGTTCCCGACTCTGGAGAGCCTGCAGGCCTCGGCCCAGGCCAAGGACTTCAGCCGCCTGCTCGTCACCGAGAAGGGCGCCGAGGCCCTGATGTCCTGGTCGCGCAGCCGCGGCGCCGACGAGGCCCGCCGGGGCTGGCTGGAGGTCAAGCTCAACGGCTACGGCTTCGCCCGCGACGGCAAAGGCCAAGTCTCCGAGCTCTACCTGACCGAGGATGATTTCCGGGCCGGGCTGAAGTCCCTGCAGAACGCGGCTGCGGACCTGCGCTCGGCGCAGGACGAGCTGGCGCAGGCGCAGCGCCGGGCGGCTGAGCTGCAGAAAGACGCGGACGCCCAGAAGGACGCGGCGCAGAGCGCTGGGCTCGATTACCAGCGGGCGCAGTCGGAGGTCCGGGAGAGCCTGCGCGACCAGGCCTACGCCTCGGTCGTGCGCCAGCGCGGCGAGTCGGACCAGGTCTTCGAGGCCCGGCGGCAGAGCGCTCTGGACCAGGCCGTGGCCAAAGACCGCGATTTCAAGGCCGCCCAGAAGAGCTTCGAGCCCGTGGCCAAGGCCTCCGCGCTGTCTTCCGACAAGCTCCGGGAGGCCAAGGCCGAGGTCGACAACAAGGACAAAGCCCTGCGGCAGGCCGAGCTCATCCTGGAGCATTCCCGGACCTGGAGCCTTTACCGCAGCGCGGACCTGGAGCTGGGCCTCGACGAGGCCTACCGCGTGGCCGAGGCCCGCGCGCCGCCGGTCTACGGCACGCTGGCGCTGGCCGAGTCTTTGGGCGGGACGGCCGTGCGCACGGTCTCGGGCGAGCTCCTGGCCGCGATCGTTGACGAGCGGGGCGGCGTGCGCGCCATCACGGACCCAGAAGAGTTCGCCCGCGCGGCCCAGAGTTGGACCATCAAGTCCGTGGCCATGGGCGCCGCCGCCGACGCCGCGAGCCCGGACGGCAGCCTCGTGCGGCCCACCTACCGCCTGAGCCATTACGAGGACGCGCAGGGCCTGCCGGTCATCCTCAGCAGCCGCTTCCTGTCCGAGAGCCTGGACGGCGCCCGGTCCCAGGCCTCGCATGCCAAGCACTGGGCCATCATGCCCTACAACTGGGGCAACATCCTCCTGGAGCTCCCGCGCGGCATCGTGAGCGCCCCGGTGGAGCTGCTCACCGGCCGCGACCCGAACCAGCACCACTACCTGGGCCGGGCCTACATGTACAAGACCGAGGGCGGGGAGACCGAGCGCTACGGCTTCTTCCGCAAGGTCGCCGACATCATCGACATCCTCGACATCCTCCCCGACCCGGTCGGGCGCTACTACGACCCCAGCCAGTTCCCCTCGGTCGTGAAGGTGGATTCGCGCATCCTGCCCGGCCAGAGCATCTTCGACAAGCAGGTGCGCAATCTCGACGAGCAGCACCAGAAGGACATCCACTTCGGCGTCAAGTCCGCGGCGCGCGCCGCCGAGCATTCCCTCCAGGACCTCCTGGCGGCGCGGGAGCGGACGCTGTCCCGCTTCCAGGGCGGCAGCGAGGAGCTTTTGGTCTCGGCGGTGCGCGGCCGCTCCGGGCCCTTCCTGGAGTCGAGCCTGACCGGGCGCCACGGCCGCGAGGCCATCGGCGACGCCTTGAAGAACCCCTTGGTCGCGCAGGAGTCGGCCTCCGACGGCTCCGGCCTGCGCGGAGTGACGCTCTCGGCCGAGCCGGGCAACCTGGCCGTCGACCGCGTTGAGCGGCGCGTCCGCATCATCGCCGGCGTCGGGCAGTACGAGGCCCAGGAGGGCGCCCTCAAGGGCTACTCGGACCGGCTCGGCCAGAGGGCCGCCGAGGCGCAGGCCAAGGCTCCGCAGCTCGCCGCCGAGCTGGAGTCGGCGCGGAAGGCCATGGCTGAAGCGGACAAGCTGCGCGAGCAGGCGCGCGGCGAGGAAGACGCCCTTTGGCAGAGCTACCATGAGCTCGCCTGGCGCATCGCGGCGCAGAGGCTGCTCGAAGCCGAGCTGCGCCAGCTCGCGGTCACGGCGGCCGAACTGCGCATGCAGAAGGCCTGGTGGCAGGGCTATCTCGACCGCCTGAGCGCGGCCCCGCAGCCCCAGCCCGTGCCCAACCCGCCGCAGCCCGGCGACCACGGCTTCCAGCTCTGGGTCTGGCTGGGCGTGTTGTGCGGTCTGGCCGCTTTGGCCAGCGCCGCCTACCACTGGCTCAAGCGGCGCAGGGCGCTCCAGCCTGCCTGAGCGGGCCGAAGGGCCCAGGGCGGTGCCAGACTTAAGGTATCTCCCGCCGCCGCCGAGGACCGGCTCAGTTGAATCAGACGGCAAGCTATGCACAGGATGCACAAGCCTAGGTGCCAGACATTAGAGTTTAAGTCGGCGCGCTGAGGCCTATCGACATAGGACCTTTGTCGGCAAAAAATATGCCCCTAGGACCCATTGCCCGCCGAGGGCCAAGTGATACATTAAGAGCATGAGAGGCCGCTTCTGGGCGGTGGCGTTCCTTTGCGTTGGCGCGTGCGTTTGGCGCCCGGCGAGGGCCTGCGCCGCGAACATGACTTCGGCCCAGGTCCCGACGAAGACCGGCGTGACCGGGCCGACCATTGTGGCGCCGATCAACAGCGGCGGCCCGTCCTTGCAGAACGGCCTGGGCTCCGCGGGCCTGAAGGGCACTCTGCAGAACCTGCCCGGCGTGACCTCCTTGCTGCCCTCCACCAAGAAGTCCGGCCCGGTGCAGTCGGCAGCGGATTTCTTCTCGGCCATGGGCCTGCCCTCGGTCAAGATGAATCTGCGTCAGGACTCGACCCCGCCCGCTTTGCCCGGCTCTTTGATTCCCGGCGCGGACGAGTCGCAATCGGCCTACAACAGCATGAACCCCGCTTCCCCGGCGGCTTTCGCCGTGGAGACCATGTCCGAGTACGGGCTGACGAAATCTCAGACCGCGCGCAAGGACCTGCCGGACGGGACCTTGAAGCCCGGGCCCGGCGGCGGCATGACCGCTCTGGCCCGCCAAGCTTCGAAGATGGCGGCCAAGAGCGAGGCGGTCACGGCTCAGTTGCGCGCCGCGGCCCAGCCCGGGGCGCTGGCGGCGGCGGAAGGCGCTCAAGGCTTGGGCGTGCGGCTGATGAACATCCTCACGGACGAGCACGGCAGCGACGGCTCCGGCGCCAAGCTGGCCGCGGGCGTGCGCGGGGCCCATGCGGACCCCTGGCTGACGGACGCTCCTTCGGCGGCGCGGCCGCTCGCCTCAGCCCAGCGCCCGGGCGGCGGCGCGGCTTCCGGCGCGGGCTGGGTCTATGACGTGCCCGCGATCGGCGGCGGCTATTGGCTGGCCTACCGGCAGGTCTCCGGCCCGGGCGCCGAGGCCTCGGCCGATGGGGGCGTGGGGGGGGTGGCACTCATCGCTTTGCAGGTCTCCCGGCAGAACCTGATCTTGTCGGTAGTGGACGCGCCGGCGCGCAATCTGGCTCTGCGCTTGGCCGAGGGTTCGGCTTTGGCCTTGGCCGACGAGGCGCCGGCCACCTTCGCGGCGGTGGAGACTGCCGCGGCCTTGGAGCTGCGCGACGCCGTGGCTTCACCGTCCTCCGCGCCGCAGCCCGTGCTCGTGCCGCTGGGCGCGCAGGTGCAGTCGGCCCAGACCGAGGTGTTCTCCTTCCTGCAGGCCGCGGCGGATGCTCCGGCGTCTTCGGACGAGGCCGGAGCCCAGGCCCGCCGCGCTCCGAGCGCGAGCCCCGAGGCGCCGCTGCACGCGCCGGCCGCGCCGTCCGTGCCGGACCCGCTGCTGGCCGTCAGCCTGCTGCCCTTCCTGGGCCTGCTCATCCTGCGCTCGCGGCTGTTCTCGTAAGGGCGGGCGACCCTAGCCGGACCTTCGTGTCGGGGGCGTGCTATTGACGCCTTTTTGCGGTCCCGCGCCGCGTTCGGCGCGGGACCCGCCCAGACAGGCGCAGCCTGGCTGGGCCATTCCTCGGCCCGAGACCCGCCCCTCCTGCGCCGGTATTCGTGCACCAGCAACTTGCTGGAATATGCTGGAATTCGTTGTCCGCTATTGACTTGGCTACGGTCCATGAGCACTCCTTTCCACTCGAAGTACTTTGCCTATGAGATCAGTACAGAGCTATCCGGGGAAAGTCAAAGAAGCTTGCCCGGATGTTCTCTGAGTCTCTCGGAGCGGAACCGACCTGCGACGATCCTGGGCCCGACAGGGTTCTCTGTGCGATGCTGTCCGGGGCAGGTCTGGTCGAGGAATCTTGAGATTCCGGAACAGCTGTGTCCGGACACAGTGCACCCCGCCGCAACTCGCAGGACCCATCGGGGTTGTCAACGGCCACAGCCGGTATCGCCGGCGCGGGCCAACGCCGGGATGATGTCTCTGAACAGGCTCTAAAGCCGCGCAAGCCGATTCAACGAGGCCTGCTGCCGATTTTTCGTCGGACAATCCCGACCGGAGGCTGTTTCATCAGGGCTTGTTGCGTCGCGCGACGGATTTTCCCCGGACAGGAGTGAGATCAGTATTGTGTCCCCGATCTCCCCAAACGGGGCTTGTCCCTGGGCAGGACAGCCGCTTTGAAATCCCTCTCCGCGGCCTGCTTGCGGCCCAAGGCCAGCAGGGTCCAGCCGCGCCAGCAACGCGTCTCAGGTCGGTCCAGGCCCCCCGCGATCGCCGCATCGAACAAGGGCAAGGCCTCGCGATAGCGTCCCGAACGCCGCAAGGCCTCCGCGGCATGAAGGAGGACCCTCCCCCAATTCTCGTCGAACCGCGCCAGCGAGTCCATGAGCCAGGGCGTGGTGCGCAACAAGGCCTTCCATTTGTCCCGCTGAGAGACCGCATCCCGCAGCAGAGCGGGATGGCGCTCATTGAGCCGCTGGAAGCACTGCAGGCCCGTCGGGCTGACGATCCGGTCATTCATGACGATCATCGCCATGCCTTGGGTCAGGAGCGCGCGTATGTCATTTTGCGCCTCCCAGCGCGTGAGATGGACGGCGTCCCTGGAGGCTTCGGCATACGAGGTCCGGGTCAGAGCGTTCATCGTCCAGGCTTCGGCGGATGCCAAAGCCGCGGCGCCGTGTCCCCGGTCGTAGGAGAAAAGCGCCTCGACGATCGCGTCGGCATAGATCCCGTAGGCGGCAGGCTGGGGGTGGCAATTGTCCTTGAACACCTCGAACCCGGCGATGCCGTGAGGGGCGAGCGCCTGGAAGCGCCCGGCTACGTCGGCTAGCGGCAGCCCGTGCGCCGCGGCCAGCGCGCGGATGAGCTCATTGCGCTCGGCAGTGCAGGATACGGGGTGCGGGTCTATGGCCAGGGCACGCTCATAATGACGCCGGGCCGCGCCATACTGCGCTCTGAGCTCGGCGACCGCCGCGGCGCAGTACTCCCACAGGGCGTTGGCGGGATACCGGCCGGCCAGGGCCTCCAGATAGGCCTGGGCCCCACGACCCTCGCCGCGGCGCAGGGCGTCGAGCAGTCGGATGTAAGCCCTGTCCCAGAGCATGTCGTATTCGGTCACGGGATCGTCAGGGCCGGCGAAATGATTGTCGCGATAGTTGACGGGGATGGTGCAGAGCAGCAATGGGACGCGCCGTTCTTCGGCCAGCGCGATCAGCTTGGACAAGGCCTGGGCATAGTACCGGTCCGCCTCAGCCTGGCCGCGCACCATGACCGGCGGATCCCAGCGGTCGCCGAGGGCCTCAAGGAGCCGGCTCCACGAGATCCAGCCGCTGTTGCTCCAGCGGCTCAGCCTCCGGAGGCCGAAGAACTCGCTGTTGCCGACGATGACGACGACCAGGTCCGGGCCGTAGCGCAGGATCTCCTGGCCCACCAGCAGGGTCCGGTACGCGTCGAACCCCACCATCCCGCAGTTGATGACCTCGAAGCGCAGGCCGGGGAGGACCTGCCCGAGTTTCCTGGTCAAAGCTCCTTCGGGGAATCCTTGAGCCGTCGAGGAGCCGATGATGAAGATGCGCCGGCTCTCGGGAGCCTTGAGCGCGGGGAAGGCCTTCGCCTGCATCCGAGGGCGCGCGGCCTCGTAGTAAGCCGCTCCGTCGCGCCGGATCCGGCGAAAAACCGGGGAGTACATCTCCAGGTATTGGATCCGGGCGCTGTCGCTGAACTCCGGATGTCGCGTGCCCCGATAGCGCAGGGCCGCTTCGCCGACCCCGAACGCGCAGACGGATCCCAGGGCGAGGACGATCGCCTTTTCGGCGCTGGACCGGCTCACCGTCGCCTGTGACCAGATCGCCTTCAGGCGGCCGCAGGAGCAGCCAGCCCACGTCGGTCTCTTCTCCTTGCCGCTCACTTCGGTCCCGCCGCCTATAATAACATACACGGAGATGCTGAAATCAGCGATGGATCGCCGTGTTGACATCCGGGGCCTCTTCCTCTATCCTATCTCTGCCATGAAGTGGCCTAGGTGGCGGCGTCCCGGATTGTTCCTCAGGTTCGTGCTGGTCCTGGGGGCCTTGGCGCTTTTGCCCGCGGCCTTCCTGGCCGTCGAGCTCACCGGCATCAGCCAGAGGGGCATGCAGGCCGCGGTCTTGGAGCTGCACACCAAGATGGCGGAGAAGCTCGCCGAGCAAGTCGAGGTCTTCTTCAAGGTCACCGACGACAAGCTCGCTTTCGCGCTCGCCTCTTTGCATAAGGGGATGGACTGGGAGGACAAGCGGGAGCTGCTGCGCAGCCTCATCGAGACCCAGACCGATGTCGTGGAGATCGGCATCCTCGACGCCCGGGGCCGGGAGCTCGGCAAGGTCTGCAACCCGGACCTGGGCAGCGATCCCCGCCTGCGCTCTTTCGCCTCGGCGCCGGGCTGGCGCGAGGCGGCCCGGGGCCGGCGCCGGACCCGCAGCGTGGTCCGCTATCGCGCGGAGCCCGCCCTGGAGATGTTCTATCCCGTGGGGCCTCGGGACTGGGCGCGCGTCTTGGTGTCGCTGCGCAGCCTGGAGGACCACATCGTGTCCGAGCGCATCGGAGACACTGGCTTCGCCGTGCTCCTCGACGGAAAAGGGGAGGTCCTCTTCTATCCCCGGGACCGCCTGACGCCGGCCGCCGCGGCGGGGATCTCCGTCCGGCCGGCGGTCCAGGAGGCGCTGCGGTCGCGGAGCGTGGGTTCGCGCAACGTCCCGGAGTTCGCGGGCCTGGCCTGGGTGAGCGCCTACGCGCCGGTGGCCGCCATCGGCGGCGTCGTGTTCATACTGCAGCAGCGCCAGGAGGCCTATGCCTCCGCCATCCAGATGAGGCGGGCCGCCGTGTGGGTGCTGCTTTTGGTCAGCGCGGCCGCGGTGCTGGCCGCCACCTTCCTGGCGCGGCGCCTGAGCTTGCCCGTGCTGTCATTGACCCGCGGGGCCGAGGCGGTCTCCCGGGGGGACTTCCAGGCCCGGGTGGACGTGCGGACCGGCGACGAGCTCCAGGACCTGGCCGAGACCTTCAACACCATGGCCTCCGAGCTGCACCGCTATTCGGCCTTGCAGGTGGACCGCCTGCTGGCGCAGCAGCTCAAGACCGAGGCGGTCCTCTTCTCCACCAGCGACGGCATCATCATGCTGGACGAAGAGGGGCGCGTCCAGCTGGCCAACCGGAGGGTGCGGGAGCTCCTGGGGCTCAACGCGGCCCTGCGCATCGAGGGCCGCAGCCTGCGCGAGGTCATGCCCGACTCGAGCCTGCGCGAGCTGGTCCTGCAGTCTTGCGCGGACCCCAGGCCCGACAAGTTCAAGGACATCGACCTCTCCACCGAGACCAGCCGGCGCTGTCTGCGCATCAGCGCCCTGCCGGTCGTGGCCCCGGCGACCGGCGCGGCGCTGGGCGTGGTCACCACCGTGCGCGACGTGAGCTTCGAGAAGGAGCTCGACAGGATGAAGGAGGAGTTCCTGCATTACATCACGCACGACCTGCGCAACCCGCTGACCTCGGCCATGGGCTTCGTGGACGTCCTGCTCAAGGGCACGGCGGGGGCGCTCAACCCGAGGCAGCATGACATGGTCGCCATGGTCAAGCGCTCCTGCGGCCATCTGATGGGCATGGTCAACAACATCCTCGATATCGCCAAGCTGGAATCGGGCCACATCCAGCCGCAGCTGCGCCCGGCCTCTCTGGCGGACATCTCCGGCCGGGCGCTGGCCCTCCTGGAGCCTCTGGCCGCGCAGAAGAGCATCAAGCTCGCGCTCGCCGCCGCCGGGGAAAGCTCGGTGGAGGCTGACGCGGCCCTCATCGAGCGCGTGGTCATCAACCTGGTGGGCAACGCGATCAAGTTCACGCCCAAGTCGGGCGCCGTCACCGTGAACGTCGTAGACGCCGGCAGCGAGGTCCGGGTCAGCGTCGCGGACACCGGGGAGGGCATCCCGTCGCGGTACCTGGACCGCATCTTCCAGAAGTTCGAGCAGGTGGCCGGCCAGAGGCATGGCGGCACCGGGCTGGGCCTGACCATCTCCAAGTATTTCGTGGAGGCGCATCTGGGACGCATCTGGGTGGAGTCGCAGGTCGGCAAGGGCTCGCGCTTCACCTTCGCCATCCCCAAGGGGCTCTCCGTGGACGGCTCCGGGACCTTGTCCGTCGACTCGGCTCCGCCGCCCCTCACGTGAACGGCCGGGTCAAGGACAGGGGAGCCTGGCAAGCGCTATAATGCCGCAACGGCGCCGGCGTGAAGACCCGGAAAGGAGAGCTCCCATGAAAGACCCCCGCAACGAGACGTTGGCCAGGCTGCTCGTGGACTATTCCACGGAGCTCAAGAAGGGCGACACCCTTTACCTGGAAGTGAAGGGCCGCGACACCCTCGAGCTGGCCAAGGACGTGCTGCGCTGCGCCACCCAAAGGGGCGCCACCACCTTCTGGTTCTACAACGACGAGTCCCTCCAGCGCCACTTCGTGCGCCACGCCGGCGAGCGGCAGTTCCGCGAGCTGGCCGCCCTGCACCTCTCCCTCATGAAGAAGGCCGACGCCTACATCGGCATCCGCGGCTCGGACAACCCCTTCGACCTGGCCGACATGCCGGCAGAGCAGATGGGCCGCATGCAGAAGATCTTCTTCCAGACCGTGCACATGCGCCAGCGCATCCCGCACACGCGCTGGGTGGTCCTGCGCTACCCCAACAACGCCATGGCCCAGCTCGCCAAGACCTCCCAGGAGGCCTTCGCGGACTTCTACTACGACGTCTGCTGCGCGGACTACCCGCGCATGGATAAGGCCATGGACCGGCTGGTGGCCCTGCTGCGCCGGACCGACAAGGTCCGCCTGACCGGCCGCGGGACCGACCTGAGCTTCTCGATCAAGGGCATCCCCGCGATCAAGTGCGCGGGCAAGCTCAACATCCCGGACGGCGAGGTCTACACGGCCCCGGTGCGCGGCTCGGTCAACGGCACGATCCGCTACAACACGCCCACCCTCCACGACGGGATCGTCTTCCACGGGGTGACCTTGACCTTCAAGGACGGCAAGGTGGTCAAGGCCTCGGCGGACGCGCACGGCGACAAGCTCAACGCCGTGCTGGACACCGACGCCGGGGCCCGCTACGTGGGCGAGTTCGCGCTCGGGGTCAACCCCTTCATCCGGGAGCCCATGCTGGACACGCTCTTCGACGAGAAGATCGCGGGCTCCTTCCACTTCACGCCCGGCGCCTGCTACGACGACGCGGACAACGGCAACAAGTCCGCCGTCCACTGGGACCTGGTCTTCATCCAGCGGCCGGAATACGGGGGCGGGGAGATGTGGTTCGACGGCAAGCTCGTGCGCAAGGACGGGGCCTTCACCGACCGGACGCTCGAGCGGCAGTTCTCCAAGGCGAACCTCGCCCCAGCCGGCCGCTAAGGCGAGGGCAGCCGCACCGCGTTCAGGCGAGCTCCCGCGGCCAAAGCCTGCTGCTCCTCCAGCGGCGCCAGCAGGCCCAGCGGCCCGCCGGGCCTGACCGCGGCGGGGCCTTCCTCCCGGAGCGCGGCTGACTTGGCGGCGAAGGCAGCCAGGATGTAGCCCCAGCGCAGGGGATTGCCGCGCAGCAAGGACCGGGGGACCACGGCGCGTATGGTCATGCGGGAAAGGTCTGCGGACACCGGGATTTGGGCCAGCACCGCCGGCGCGCCCTCGGGGATGGCGCGCAGCAGGACGCCGCCTGAGGGGCCCAGGCTCAGAGCGTACTCCCAGCAGTCGCGGTTGGCCGCGAAAGAGCCGCGGCCTTCGAGCAGCGCCGGGCTGCCGGCTCCCGGGACGTGGTTGATGTCCATGTAGGCGTCCAGGACCAGCCGGCCCAGCGCGGCCGACGGGGTCCGGGTCGAGACGTCGATGGCCGCCATGTGGAAGGTGAAGGCCACGGAGGCGGCGTCCCAGTCCAGGCGCAGGCCCAGGATATGCCAGGGCTCGGCCGAGACTCCCTTCTCCGGTCCGCGGCTGAGGCTGCCGAAGGGGTTCTGGAAGGAAAGCCAGCCGGGCCCTTGCTCGGTGCGCAGATCCGTGGAGACCTCCTCGCCCGCGGCCGCGGTCCCGGTGGAGGCTTGGGGGCTCGCGAAGGAGGCGTAGAGGCGTCCCGGTACGGTCACCTTGAGGCGGCGGTACACGTTCATGAGATGCCGGCGCAGATCCCGGTCCGCGGCCGCGGCGTTGCCGGCCATGGTCCCGGACAGGATGCGGTAGTAGCGGTTGGCTTGCGCCGCGTAGAGGGCGTCGGCGGCGTTCTCCAGCGCCTTGATGTCCGCGGTCCCGGAATTCTGATAGCGCCGCAAGGCCGCAGCCGTGTCCTGATAGGCCTTCCAGGCCGCCTCGGCGGCCGGAGTGGCCGGCCTCGGGTCCGGACCCCAGCCGGGCCAGTCCTGGCTGTGGGCAGGTTCGACCGCGGGGTTCTCGGCCAGGTACTCGGAGGCCGTCTGCCAGCGCCAGTTGGGATGCTTGTCCACGAATTCCTTGAGCGAGGACACCATTGCGCCGCGCGGCACCAGGCCGGATGCCTCGTCGAGCACGATGAGGGCCGGCTGAGCGGGCAGCAGGGGGTCGGACTGGCCCGCGGCTTCGAGCTCCGCGGCAGCGGGGGGCTTCTCTTCGGAGCGCGGAGCCGTGAAGGGCAGCCAAGGAGCGCCTGCCTCGGCGCGCGCTTGGGCGTCGCCCACGCCGACCCAGGAGATGCCCATGGCCTGGAAGGCCGACGCCAGGCCCTGCGCTGCGGCTCCGCCCGCGGGCACGAAGCCCGCCGGAGCCGTGCTCAGGACGGCGCGGAATTTCTCGCGCGCCACGGCGAGGGGGTCCAAGACATGGCGCAGGTCGCTTGCCGCCGGTCCTCCGGCCACCAAGGCCAGGAGGGGGTCTCCGGGGATGCGCATGGCCAGCTCCAGGCGGCCGGTGCTCAGCGCCGGAGCCAGGGCCTCGCGGACCTCGGCGGTGAGCATGCCGGGAGTCAATGCCAAGGTGAGCTTGGGCTCCGGGGCGGAGCCCAGCGCCTTGGCCAAAGCCTGCCATTGGGAGAAGTCCTCGGCCGGCACGGCCAAGAGGACCACGGAGGCTTGTTCGTCCCAAGCCGCGAGCCGGCCGGGCCAGAGCAGGCAAGCCGCCAGCAGCAGAGCCCTCACTTCACCGTCCTCACGGAAACGGGCTTGCCGCCGGGGGCGGTCTCGGCGCGCGCCTCGGGGTCGGGCGTGGTCTGGCCGTCCACCAGGAAGAGGTAGTGGTAGGCGCCGGGAGGCAGGGGCAGCATGATCTCCCAGGAGCCGCCCGCGGCGCGGGAGAGCAGGAGGGTCCCGGCCTTCCAGCCGTTGAAGTCTCCGATGAGGTCCACGGCCTTGGCCTTGGGCGCGCGCAGGCGGAACTCGGCGAAGCGCAGGTCCTGCTCGGGAGGGGAGTGGAAGTCGCCGCGGTGGTCTAGGAACCTGACCTGGATGGGGCGGATGGTGGCCGGCGCTGCGCCGGTCAGGAAGTCATAGTAGGACTGCAGAGCGCGCAGGAGCACGGCCGAGGGGACCACTGTGACCGCGCCGATGAGGCCGACCACGAGCCAGAAGGCCCATTTGCGGCTGCCGAAGCGGTCTTGCACCGCACCAATCTTATTACTTTGGGCGGGAACTGTCTAACTAGTCCTCGTTGGGAGAGCAGACGGACGGGGAGTTGCGCTGGGTGCACATGCCGTAGCCCACGCTGCCGGAGGTGGCGCAAACGGACGGGGGTGCGCTAGGTTTTGGCGGCGAAGCGCTGCTGGAGCTCGCGCAGCGCGGCCTCGATCTCCGCGACTCTGGCTTCGAGCCGGGCGACGCGGTCGGGCGCTGGCTCCGCCGGCGCCGGGGGCTGCGCGGCCGGGGCCTGGGGCTCTTGCTGCGGCGCGTTCTCGGTGAAGAGCTGCTGGTAGCGGGATTCCTTCTGTCCGGGCTGGCGGGGCAGGCGGCTGATGATGGCGCCGTCCACGCGGCTGGCGAGCGCCGCCATGAGGGCTTCGACTTCGACCGTGCTTTCGAACTCGCAGAGGCGTTCGGCGCGGGTCTTGATCTCGCCCGGCGTCTGGGGGCCTCTCAGGAGCAGGATGCAGATGGCGCCTATGGTCTTGGGGTCTTCAGTGGCGAGCAGGACGTCGATGTGGTGGCTGTACTTGGCGGCGCGGGCGCCGGCTTCGTGGATCCGGCCGGCGAATTTCCTTTCCACCAGGCCGGTGAGGGCTTTTTCGACTTCGGAATGGCCGAGGGTCATGACCGGGTCGCGGGAGGTCTTTTGGTTGCAGGCGGTGACCACGGAGTTGAGGGTGAGGGGGTAGAGCTCCGGGGTGGTGAGGGATTTCTCCACCAGAGAGCCGAGGATGCGGGCTTCGATGGGGCTGAGTTGGTCGGGCATGAGGGGATTCTAGCGTTAGTCGCGGCGCAGTGCAATGGGCGGGGCGCGGCGGGTGGCGCCGGAGGGGCCAGCTCTCCCTACGTCAGCCGGATGGCCCTGCGCACGCAGTCCAATATCTCCCCGGAAAGCGCGGGCTTGGGGAGATAGGCGTCGTAGCCGGGCACGAACCCCGGCACCGTCTCGGCCGGTTTCCTCTCACCCGCGGCGCATGCCGTCATGATGATGACCGGCACCCTCTTCTGGTTCGGGCTCGCGGGCAGCAGCGCGATGAACTCGGGCAGATCGGCGCCGCAGCCCGGCAGATCCGCCAAGCACACCACGGCCGGCCGATACCTGAGGACGGCGACCAAAGCCGCGCTCATCCGGGAGGATACGATGACCCTGAAGCCTTGCCCCGCCAGGACCTCCCTCAGGAAGACCAGCAAGTCCGGGTCATTGCCCACCAGGAGGACCGGGCCGTTCTTCCGCGGCGCTCCCTGGCTGCGGGGCTCGGTGTCGGGCGATCCCGGCAGATCCTCCGGCAAGTCCCCGATGCCGCGGCCATGGTGCTTTCTGGACATCCGAGGAGTTTAGCAGGAGAACGCCCGGATTACCAGTGCTGGAGCGTCCTGGAGCCGCGGCGGCTTTTGGTATCATAGCCCTCATGACCTGGCTGCCCCTCATAGTCGCCGCCGGCCTCGCCCGCGCCCAGGTCCCCGCCGCGCCGCCCGCGATCTCCACGGCCGCCTTCGCCGAAGCCGACCGACTCTACTTCCACCGCCACCAGGCCCGGAACCTCGAAGACTCCATATCCGCCTTGGAAGCCCGGCTCCAGGCCTCCCCCGACCAGCCCGCCGTACTCTGGCGCCTCGGCCGCAGCCTCGTGCGCCTGGGCGAGCGCCGGGACGCCAAGCCCGACAAGCTCGCCGACTACACCCGGGCCGAGGCCTTGCTGAAGAAGGCCGTTGCGCTTGCGCCCCGTGAGCCCCAGGCCCACTTTTGGCTCGGCATAGCCATGGGCCGGCGCGGGCAGGTCCGCGGCATCCTGCGCTCGCTCTTCCTCGTCGGGCCCATGCGCCGGGAGATGCGCACCGTGCTCCAGCTCGACCCCCAGAGCGGAGGCCCGCACCACGTCCTGGGCGAGATGCTCATGGAGATCCCCGCGATCGCGGGCGGGGACAAGAAGGAAGGGGTGCGGGAATTGGAGCTTGCGGCCCGGCTGGAGCCCGACTACTCGCCGCACTTCACGGCTCTGGCCGAAGCCTATATCGCTGTGGGGGAAAAAGCCAAGGCCAAGGCCGCGCTCGAGCACGTCGCCGCCATCCGCAGTCCCGCCGACCCCGGGGAATACGAGGAGAACGTCCAGGAGGCCCGGGACCTGCTCAAGCAGCTGGAGAAGTGATCAGGCCCTCTTCTCGAACGGCAGGGGCACGGGCGTCTCCACCCCGTCCTTGTAGAAGACCCCGCGCTTGAGCTCCAAGGTCGCGGGCTTGTCCGCGCCGGGCTTGAGCGCCGCCACCTTGAAGCCCGTCCCGGGCGCGCCGTAGAGCGCGGCCAAGGCTTCCCCGAAGTCCATCCGCGCCGTGGCGCGGCCTGCGATGGCGGTCAGCATGTCGCCGACGCGCAATCCCGCTTTCTCCGCGCTGCGCCCCGGGATCACGAGGGTCACCTCGAAGACGCGGCCGGCCTCGGTGTCCTTGGTCTTGATCCAGAGCCCGGCTCCGGCCGGGTAGAACTGCGGCGGCTCCGTCACCGCGATCGGCTCGGTCAATTCCAGGCGCAGGCGCACGTCGGGCTCCAGGATGCGGGCGCTGCGGCGCTTCTTCTTCTGGTCCAGGCTCACCGGCTCGCCCATGACCAAGCTCCCGCCCGGGCTCACCTTGAGCAGAGGCTGTTTGCCGGCGGCGTCCGTCAGGCGGGCGGAGATGGGGATGATATGCCCTCCCGCCAAGGACGCCTTGAAGAAATGGATGCGCACGGACCGTACTCCATCGGACTCGCTCGTGTGCAGGACTTTGCCCCAGACCGTGCTGCGCGGGGGCAGACAGAGGAAGTCCAGGCTCGCGTCGCTGGCCACGGCCATGGTCACCTCGCCGGCGAGGATGTCGCCTGTGCCCACCGTGTAGGGCAGGCCGTCCGGAAAGCGCATCCAAAGGACCTGTTTTGCCGGGACGTTGACCTGCAAAGACGGCGCCCGGGCCAGGACCGCCTGCGCGGACTGGGCGGCGCCTGCCAGCAGGCTGTCCTTGAGCACGGCCTCGCGCGCCGAGATGTCCTGCGGGCCGCGCACGAAGGCCGGTTCTTCTCCCGGGAAACGGGACTGCAGGTCCACCACCTGCAGGCCGCGCCGCGCCACGGCCCGGAGCCGCAGAGCGGGGTCCCAGCCGAGCCAGGCCTGCGCGGCGTCGCCGCGCGAACGGACGGGCGCGCCGTTGAGGAATGCCAGACGGTCCCGGGCTTGAAGGCCCAGCGTCCCGGCTTCGGAGCCGGGCAGGACCGCGAGCGCCTCAGCCGAGTCCTCCCCGTCGCGCAGGAAGGTCCCCAAAGCGGTCAGCGAGCCGACGGAGGCCACGGGGCCGCCGTCCCTCGTCCCGGAAGGCGCGGGCGCCGGCGGAGCGTCGGGCATCGGCACGGCGGCGGGGTGCAGCGGCAGAGCCGGGGCGGACGCCGCCTCCTGTGGAACGGCCTTGGCCGGGGGGCGCTTCGTCTGGGCCGGCAAGGGCTTGCGCGCGGCTGGGGCGGGCCGTTGGCGGATGCTCACCTTGCGTGCCGGGCGTGCCGGCGCGTCGTCGGCCGGGCCGGCCTGGATCGACGGGGCCGTGCCGGAGTCCGTCGGTGCGCCGCCTGCGGCCCAGGCGGGCGCCAGGGCCAGCAGGAGGCTTGCGGCGAACACGATCCGCGGCAACGCTGATGGGGTGTTCATTGCGAGGCCTCCGTCGCGGCCGGGGTCTTGGCTTTGCCCTTGCGCTTCGGCTTCGCCGCCGGGGCGGACGGTGCCTGCGCACCCTCCACGGACGGGCCCAGGCCCGTCGGCGACTGCTCCGCGGCCTGCTTGGTCAGCAGCGCCGTCGCTTGCGCCAAGAGCTTGCGCCGCTGCGCCGCCACCTCTCCCACCGCCTGAGCCAGCCCTTCGTCGGCGGGCAGATTGGCGGCGACGGCGTCGAGCAGGACCAAGCCATCGCCAGCGGCTTTGGCCAGCTTCTCGGCTTGTTGGCGCGTCGCGGAGAAGCAGGAAGCGGAGCTCAAAGAGCCGATGCGCGCGATGAGGGGCTGCAGCATGGCCAAGCGCGCCAGCGGAGCCTTCTCGGCCCGGGCCGCGCTCAGGTCCTCGGCGAAGGCCGCGCCCCAGAGTTCGTCGGCGCGCACCGCGGGCAGGTCCGCCTCCGCGAGGCCGGCGGCCTCGGCGGTCTTGCCGCAGCGAGCCTCCGGGTCGGCTTCCAGGACGGCCAAGCCCCGGGCCAGGTCCTCGGCGGCCGAGGCGAAAGCGCAGGCGCGGCGGTGCGAGGCCGCCGACCGCATGAGCGCGGCGAAGGCCTGCTGGTCCGCGGCGTGGCGCGAGATCAGCGCATGCTGCCGGCGCAGGCCGGCCAGGATGTGGTCGCAGCCGGCCGGAAGCGAGCGCGCCAGGGCCATGGCCGCCTCGGTGCGCTCGAGGGTGTAGGCGCAGGCCTCGGGCGTGGAGTCGGCCGCCGCTTTCATGACCGCGACCATGAGCTGGGCGAACGACGACGCGTCGCGATCGGCCTGCTCGCGATGCTTGCGGACCGTGGCCAAGAGTTCGCGGTATTGGGCTTTGGCGCCGGCCGCCTCGGCCAGCGACTCCTCCAGCTTGGGATAGGCGGCCGCCGCCTCCGGGAAAGCGCAGGACAGAGCCCGGCCGTCCGCGGCGGCGAGCTTGAGCAGGGCCAGCTCGAAGTCCTTGGCCACGGGCACGGCGATGGTGTCGGCGACGGAGGCGCCCGAGGGCGCGGAGATGACCGAGTGGAAGGTGAACGGGTTGGAGTCCTCCAGCTGGAGGCGTCGGGAGAAGGTGTAGGGCCCGCCGTTGCCGCGCTTGACCGTGCGGCTCTCCACGTCGCGCAGGCCGCCCGGGGTCTCCCGGTAGGTCGCCTCCTCGACTGCGACCGTCTGCTTGGCCGGGAGGCCGTCGATCCAGTAGGCCCCGCTCAAGGTCACGGCGTCGCCGAGCTCGTGCTGGTTGAGCGCCGCGGGCTTCTCCAGGTGCAGCTTCGCCGAGGTGAGCTCGGGCGCGGCCGCGGGCGGGGGCGCGGCTTGGACCACGGCTTCGAGCTCGGCGACGAGCCCGGGGCGGCCGCGCAGCAACGCCGCCACCGTCTCCAGGTCGCGCAGGTCGCGCAGGAGCGTCGTCTTCTTTTCCAGTTCGGAGACCTGGCGGCGGATGCGGGCCAGGGCGTGGTAGCGGCGCTGGTCAATGAGATAGCGCGTCAGGTCGGCGCGCAGTTGCTCCGAGGCCACGCCGGAGCGGCAGTCGTCGGCCAGGCGCGAGGAGATGTCGATCCGATAGCGGTCGTTGAAATAGGCCGTGAGATGGGCCGCGGCCCGGGGCTCGGGCCGGATGCCGGCGAGGACTTGGTCGAAATAGGCCTGGGCCAGCGGCGCGGCGTCGACCATGATGTCGGCGCGGGTGCGCGCCGCGAAGGCCTTGCCCCAAGGGGTGTCGAAGAGGTGGGGCCCGGCGAGGACCGGCAGGGTCGACGCGTCCGCGGATTCGTCCTGAAGGCCGGCGAGGGCCGTCCAATCGTGGTGATAGGCCTCCAGCGCTTCGAGCAAGGCGTGCAGCGGGGCGGTCATCAGGCTCTCGGCGGGCAGGTCGCCCAGGGCCAAGAACGGGAGGGGGCCGGCCGGAGCCAGCGCAAGGCCGGCCTTGAGCCGCTGAAAGGCCTCGGAGAACTGCTGGACGTTCTTCGTGCTGCGCAGGAGGGCCTCCAAGGATTTCCAGACGACGACCTGGAGGCGGTAGGTCCCGGGCTCTCCTTGCAGGATGACGGCGCCGTGCGCCCTGAGGGCCGCGAGACCGTCGGCGCCGAAAGCATCGGCGAGCCATTCGCCGGGCCACGGGGAGGCCGCCTTCGGTTTAGGAGCGCTGCTCTCCTGGACCGCGGGCGCCGGCGCTGGCGCGCTGGCGGGGGACGACGGCTCCTGGGCCGTGGCGTAGGTCAGCAGGATGGAGCAAAGGCCGGCGGTCAGTGATATCGTCATAGCTGGTAGTGCGCAGCCGCGGCCTCGATCGACTGGATGATCGCCTGGGCCGAATGCAGGGCTTCAGGCTTCTCGGCGAGCTCGGGCAGGGAGGTCTTCAGGCGCTCCGCGGCGGATTGCAGGCTGCGCAGGTCCCCGCTCAGGCGCTGGCGCAGGCGTTCCTGCGCCTGCGCGAAGTCTGCGACGAGGTCCTGGTGCGTGTCGAGCTTGCGGATGCGCACCGGGACCGAGAGATTGCCGTTGCCGATGCGGGCCATGGCCGCGGAGAGGACGCGCAGGGGGCCGGCGTAGCGGTGGGACCAGATCAAAGCGACGAAGGAACTGGCCAATACGGCGATCAGCGAACTGATGATGATGGGGCCCCGGAGGGTCTGCCAGACCCAGTCCAGGGAATGGAAGATCTGGTGGGAGGCCTGGGATGCCTCGGCTAGCCCATGGAAGACGCTGTAGGTGACCAAGAAGATGCTCGCCACCACCAAGAGCAGGACCGTGGCCACCATCTGGAGCTGGAGAGGGGGGTCGATCCAGAAGCTGCGGCGTTTCTGGCTTGTCATGGCCGGTATCCTAACAAGAGAGAGAGGTATTGTCAATCGTGAACATTTGCGGCAGGGGTGAACCTACAGCGTCTTGCTGAAGAACTCCGTGAGCCGCCGGTCGTACTCCGGCCCCGCCAGCTCGCGGCACTTGCCGTGAGAGGCCCCCGGTATCATCCAGAGCTCCTTGGGCTCCCGGGCCGCGGCGTAGAGCGCGCCCACGTCGTCGGGCGGCATGAGCCGGTCCTCGGCCCCGCTGATGAACAGGACCGGCCGGGGCGCCACGCGGGAGATGAAGCGTATGGGGCTGTAGCTGTCCACGTCTTCCCGGCCCACGCGCAGCCGCAGGAACCAGAGCACGATCATCATCAATGGGAAATAGGGGATGCGCAGGTTGTTCCAGGCCCAGCGCCTGACCACCTGCCGGTAGTCGGTGAACGGGCTCTCCAACACCACGGCCTTGACCTCCGGCTGCTCATGCGCGGCCATGGCGGCCACGGCCGCGCCCATGGAAAGGCCGAAGACGCCCAGGCGCTTGAGGCATTGGGGCCGCTGCCGGCGCAGGTAAGCCATGGCTGCCTGGAAATCCAGCACCTCCAGGCAGCCGATGGTGGTGATATCCCCGCCGCTCTCGCCGTGGGAACGGTTGTCGAAGTAGAGCAGGTTGAAGCCGCCGACGGAGTTGAGGAAACGGGTGCCGGCGAGGAGCTCTCCCTTGTTGTCGCCCCAGCCGTGGCACATGAGCACGGTGCGCTCGTCGCCGGTGGGCGAGGGCAGGAACCAGCCCTTGAGGGTCAGGCCGTCCGAGGTCGAGAAGGAGACTTTCTCGTAAGCGAGCCCGAAATGCTCAGGGAAGACCGCCAGGGGGCTCATCTTCGGGGGATGGAGGATGAGCCCGGCGCCCCACCAGCCGAAACCCAAAGCCACGGCGGCCAGGCACAGCGCGGCGCCGCCGAGCACCCAGAGCATCATGGCAAGACCCGGACCTCAACGGCCGAGGGGCGCAGGCGGCGCAGCAGCCGCGCGGCCGTGGCCCGGCCCGCCGGCCGCCAGTCCGGCGCGATGTCGCAGACCGGGGCCAGCGCGAAGGCGCGCCGGGCCGCGCCGGGATGGGGCACCGACAGCCAGCGGCACTTGAGGCGGCGGCCGGCGTAGTCCAGGATGTCTATGTCGAGCGGCCGCGCCGACCAGCGCGGGCCCGGCCGTCTGCCGGCCAGGGCTTCAAGCCTCTTGAGCTCGACCAGAAGGCCCATGGGAGACAGCGCCGTGCGGTAGCGCACGGCCAGGTTCAGGAAGCGCCGGCGGCTGGGGCCCAGGGGGGCCGTGTCGTAGAGGCGGGAGCGCGCCAAGACCTTGCCGCCGCGCAGTCCGCCCAGGCGCAGCAGGGCGCGGCGCAGATACTCCCGCCGTCGGCCCAGGTTGGCGCCCAGCAGGAGCAGGCAATCAGGCATCGGTCTTGGGCGCGGCCCGGCGGACCCCTTCCTTCGCAGTCCGATACAAGTGGAGCAGGCCCCAGAGCGCGAGGAGGCAGAAGCCCAGCGCGGCCAGGTTTCCGACCCAGCCCTCGAAAACGCCCATGGCGTAAGGCGCGCGTTCGTAGCCGAAGTCCTTTAGGGTCCGGGAGGTGAAGAGCACGGCCAAACCGGCGCGCAGCTTGGGCCACAGCCCCCCTTCGTAGACCAGCAAGGTCCACAGCAGCCAATAGAGGGCTCCGATGACGACCAGGCACACGATGCAGACCCCGCCGAGTTGGACCGGGTCGAAGCCAGGCTCCTCCGGATCGTCCTCGTCGCGCAAGAACGCGAGCAGCCCTTCCCAGAGTCCGAGGGCCAGCCGCTTGAGCTCTGCCATCGGATCACCTGGCCGAGAACAGGTCCGGCATGTCGTAGAGCCCGGGTCTCTTGCCGGACACCCAGAGCGCGGCGCGCAGGGCTCCCTGCGCGAACACGTCCCGCGATTGGGCGCGGTGGGTCAGCTCCAGGCGCTCGCAGGGGCCGGCCAAGGTCACGGTGTGGTCTCCTACCACGTCGCCTACCCTCTGAGACGCGATGGCCGGCGCGGCGCCGCGGCGGACTTCCATCACGATGCGGGCCAGGCGCAAGGCCGTGCCGGAGGGGGCGTCCTTCTTGCGGCTGTGGTGGGTCTCGCTGATGGACACCTCGTAGTCCTTGAGCAAGGACGCGGCGGAGCGCAGCAGGGCTCCCAGGGCATGGATGCCGGGGCTGAAATTCGGGGAAAGGAATACCGGGATGCGGCGGCTGGCGGCCCGGAGTTGGGCGAGCTGGACCTGGTTGAAGCCGGTCGCGCCGATGATCGCGGGCTTGCGCGCGGTCGCGGCCAGGCCGGCGAAGCGCACCGCCGCTTCGGGGGCGGAGAAATCCACGAGCACGTCGGCCTGGGCGAGGGCCTTGGGGAGGCTTTCCGGCTGGCTGAGGCCCGCGCCCTTCCTGCGGTCCACCAAGGCGGTCACCTGGAAGCGTCCGTCCTCGGCGGCCAGGGCGGCCACGCGCCGGCCCATGCGGCCGGCAGCACCGGTCACGACGAGGCGCAGGGGCTTTTTCATCAACGCCGCCCATTATACCATTCAATGAGCGCCCGGCGGCTGTATGCCGGGCGCCACCGCCCAGACACGAAGTGTCTGGGCGGAAGAACCACATCGGCCCGCGTGCTGGGTTCTGCCGTCCCGCTTCGCGGGCCGGGACTCCGGCCCGCGCCTGGCGGCGCGAGCCGGAGTACTTCAACGGCGTGAAGATTTATCCCGGAAAGTTAAGAAAATTAACAAAGTCGACCACCGGCACCACTTTGCGACGATTTGGTAGAATGGGGCTCATGTCCGCCCGTGGAGAGCCCTTCTTCGATGCCTGGGAGTCGGCGTCCGAGGCGACCCGCCGCCGCGTGATCCGGCAGCGGCTCGGCGAGTACATCGGCTACGCGCGTCGGCGGGTCCCCTTCTATCGGGACCGGCTCTCCGGATTCCGGCCCGGGGCGGAGCATCCCTTGGCCGCGGTCCCGGTCCTGAGGTCCGGCGACCTGGCCCCGCTGCTGCCGCCCAAGAGCGAGCGCCTGGTGGCCGACCGCCGCGCCGGCCGGACCGTGTTCCAGAGCGGCGGCACGACGGGAGTCCCCAAGACCACCTTGTTCAGCCATGAGGAGATGGAGGCCCTGTATCTGCCCAACGCTCGGGGCTTCTACGCGGTGGGCCTGCGCAAGAGCGACCGGGTCGCCAATCTTTTCGCGGTGGGCGGCCTCTACATGACCTTTCTCCATATCCACCGCTTCCTCGAAGGCTTCGGCTGCACCAACTTCCCTTTCTCGAACCACACCCCGCCGGAGTACGTCCGGACCTGCGCGCGCTTCTTCGGCATCAACTGCCTGGTCGGCCCGGGGAGCGTCATCCTCAACTGCCTGCGCGGGATGGAGAAGCTGGGCCTCGACGGCGTGCGCATCGAGAAATTCTTCTACGGCGGCGAGCATCTCTACGACGCCGAGAAGGCCGAGCTGCGGCAGCGCTACGGCGTGCGCGCCGTGGCGTCCCCGACCTACGGCACCGTGGACACCTGGTACATCGGCTACCAATGCGCGGCCTGCCCGACCGGCGTCTTCCATGCGCACGACGACCAGTGCTTCATGGAGGTCTGGGACGAGGAGGCGGACCGCCCCTGCGCCGCCGGCCGGACCGGCATGCTCTATGCCACGGCCCTGCCCAGGCGGCTGACGCCGGTGGTGCGCTACCGGGTCGGCGACCGCGCGCGCTGGCTGGAGGGCCGCTGCCCCTGCGGCCGGACCACCCCGCTCTTCGAGCTCCTGGGCCGGGGCGACGACGTCCTGCGCATCGGGCCGTTCTATTCGGTGGACTACGCCTACATCCAGGACTGCGTGAGCCGCGTGAAGGGCCTCTCGGGCACGGTGCAGATGCAGAAGGAGCGCGAGGCGGGCCGCGACCGTCTGGTGGTGCGCGTCGAGACCCGGGCCCCGGCCCGCGCCCGGCCGGCCCTCGCCGCCGCTCTGGTGCGCGAGATCCTGGCCCGCCGGACCGCCTTCGCCAAGGGCATCGGGCTCAAGACCGTCTGGCCCATCCGGGCGGAGCTCCTGGCCGAGGGGAGCCTGCCCCGCAACCCGCGCACGGGCAAGCTTATCCGGGTGATCGACGACCGATGACCGGCTCCCTGGCGAAGCTCGAGATCCCGCCGCAGCAGTCCTTCCTGGAGCCTACCGTGGGCTTCGTGCTGGCCTTCGCCGCGCGCTTCTCCCGCGGCGAATCGGAGCAGGCCGAGCTCAAGATCGCGGTCTCGGCCGTGCTCGACATGGTCATCGCCAACAACTCGCACGGCGGCGAGGCGGTGGCCGTGGAGGTCGGGGAGGCCGCGGGCAAGCTCAAGGTCTCGGTCATCAACCGCGGCGCGCCCATCCTGTTCAAGGGCGGCCGCTCCGGCATCCATGCCGACTACTACGCCAAGTTCCAGGAAGCCTCCAAGCACGCGGACTCGGTCATCTTCGAGAACACCGGACGCCAGGGCCAGGTGGTGACGCTGGAGATCCGCCTCGGCGCCGTGGCCGCGGCCATGTCGCTGCTGGCCAAGCCCGCGCCGCAGGCCCCGGCCATCCCGGAGGACGAGGTCATCGCGGTGCGCGGCCTGGCTCCGGGGGAGGAGGACGCGCTCAGCCGCCTCTTCTACCTGGTCTACGGCTACGACTACATCAACGAGTTCGTCTACTATCCGGAGAAGATCAAGGCCATGATCGAAGCTGGGGACCTCCTCCCCATCGTGGCGGCGCGGCCCAACGGCCGTCTGGTCGGCCATGTCGGCCTGCTCAGACGGCACCGCGAGCCCGCTGTCTACGAAGCGGCCATGGGCGCGGTGGACCCCATGGTCAAATCGCGCGGGCTCTTCGGCCAACTTTTCAGCAAAGC
Organism: Elusimicrobiota bacterium; assembly: GCA_026388095.1. NCBI lineage: Bacteria > Pseudomonadati > Elusimicrobiota > Elusimicrobiota bacterium. Next base: position 44,943 of record JAPLKL010000040.1, read on the forward strand.
CATGGAGGTGGTGCAGAAGACCCCCATGCAGTACTGTCTCTGCGACTGCGTGACCAACCACGCCTTCAGCCAGAGGCACGTGGCAAAGTTCGGCGGCACCGAGCTGGCCCTTTACGCCGGCTGCCAGTCCCGCGAGACGCAGGCGCGCCTCGAGCGCCTGGGCTTGGGCAAGGACCCGGAGAGCATGCTGCGCTACAGCTTGCTGGTCTCGGTCATCCCGCGCGTGCCGAGCCCCTTCGGAGAGAACGTCGTCCTGCCGGAGAGCATCGGCGAGCGGTTCGGCTTCCTGCTCAAGCCGCTCGGGCTGGCCTGGTCTCCGGCGCCGCGCTTCCAGACCTTGCCCGCCGCCGGGAGCTTCAAGACCAGCACGCAGCGCGCGCAGGCGGCGGCTTTCTTCGACCTCTCCGAGCCGGGCCAGGAGGCCGCCGAGGACATCGTCGAGGAATGGCGAGAGCTGCTGCGCGACGGCTTCGAGTACGCGGCGGTGGAGGTCCCGCTCGACGCGCCGGGACTGGGGCCGCTCTACGACATCCTGTCCAGCAGCGGCTTCTTCGCCTCCGGGTTCGTCCCGTACCAGGGCGCGGCGCGGCTGGGGTTCCGGTTCCAGGCGCTCGGCCCCACCAAGGTCGCCTTCGACGACATCAAGGTCGCCACCGACCACGGCAAGAAGCTCCTGGCGGCCGTGAGGAAGGACTACGAGGCCAACGGACTGCTATGAGATTCCCCAATTGCGAAGCCGTCTGCCGCGCGCCGGACCCGCACGTCTGGACGCCGGCCAAGAGCCGGCGCATGGTCGCGGCCTGCCGGGAGCTGGCGGCCTTCCACGCCCGCAACTCCCGTGAGCTCGCCGCGCTCTACCGGCGCCGGGGCTTCCGGCCCGGCTCCATACGGACGGAAGCCGACCTCAAGCGCATCCCGATGCTGGGCGTGACCGCGATGAAGCATTTCCTGCTCACCTCCCTGCCGCACGAGCGCTGCGTGCTCAAGGGGACTTCCTCGGGCACGCGCGGGCAGAAGACCCAGATGTGGTTCGACGCGGACAGCCTGGACCGCTGCCAGGCCCAGCTCACCGGGCTGTGGGAGGAGGAGGGCCTGCGCTCCTCGGAGCCGACCAACTACCTCATGTTCGTCTACGACCCGAAGGAGGCCAAGGACCTGGGCATAGCCTTCTCGGACACCAACCAGCAGCGCTTCGCCCCGGCCGCCGGCGTCTTCTACGCGGTGCGCAAAAGCCGCGCTGGCGCCTGGGAGTTCCAGAAGGCCGAGACGGCGCGCACCCTGCGGGAGTACGCGGGCGCGGGTCTGCCCGTGCGCATCTTCGGCATCCCCAGCTTCATGTACGAGTTCCTCTCCGAGATGAAGGAGCCCGTGCGCCTGCCCCCGCGCAGCTGGATGGTGACGGGCGGCGGCTGGAAGGCGGCCGAGGACAAGCAGGTCTCCCGGGAGTTCTTCCGGGAGCTGGCCTCCAAGATGCTGGGCTTGGACCCGGACAACATCCGCGACGGCTACGGCATGGCCGAGCACGCCGCCCCCTACCTGGAGTGCCGCAAGCACCGCTTCCACGTCCCGGTCTACAACCGCGTCTACGCGCGCGACCCGGTGACCTTGGAGGTCCTGCCGCCCGGCCGGCCGGGGCTCCTGGAGCTCATCACGCCTTTCAACGCCATGATGCCCAACCTCGCCATCCTGACCACGGACCTGGGCTCCCTGGACCCCGGGCGCTGCCCCTGCGGCTACAACTCCCCGACCTTCACTTTGCTCGGCCGGGGGGGGCTGGTCAAGCACAAGGGCTGCGCCATCCATGCGGGCGAGATCGTGCGGAGGTCCTCTTGAATAAGACCCAGTACTGGTTCGGCGATTGGCACGACGAGGAGCTCACCGCCGCGCAGGCCGCCCGGCTCTGCCGCAAGGCAGCGGGCCTGCGGCAGGCCGCGGCCGACTACCCTCTCGACAAGGTCCTGCGGCTCTTGAGCCGGGCGCAAAAGCGGTGGCAAGACCCGTCCTACCGCCTGCGCCGGGAGGCCGAGCGGGCCCTGCCCGGCGTGACCGGCTTCTCTCCGGCCATGGTGCGCCGCGGGCTTGCGGAGCTCTGCTGGACCTTCGACGCGGAGCTGCTGCGCAAGAAGATGGACCTGGAGCTGCCCGGGCACGAAGGCCTGGGCGCCACCCGCTGGGAGCCTCTGGGCACCGTCCTGCACGTGCTGGCGGGCAACGTGTTCGTAGGCGCCGCCGGGTCCTTGGTCGAGGGCCTGCTGACCCGCAACGTGAACATCCTCAAGATGTCCTCCTCCGAGGGCGTCTTCCTGCCCTTGCTCATCGAGTCCTTGCGGGAGTGCGACGAGGACGGGGTCGTCTCGGGCTCGCTGGCCGTGGTGCAGTTCTCCCAGAAGCAGACGGACGTGATCTCGGAGTTCAAGCGCGAGGCGGACGGGATCGTGGTCTGGGGCGGCGAGTCGGCGGTGCGCGGCTGGCGCGACGGCTTGCCCGCACGCACGCGCCTCATCCTGTTCGGGCCCAAGCTGAGCGTGGCCGTGGTGACCCGGAAAGGCCTGCGCGAGGGCTCGCCCGAGGACCTGGCCGGGCGCCTGGCCAAGGAGACCAGCATCTGGGACCAGAACGCCTGCACGGCTCCCCAGGCCTGCTACGTCCAGGGCGAGGACGGGGCGCGGCTCCTGCTGGAGGCCCTGCCCAAGGCGCTCGACGCGGCGGCCGCGGCGCTGCCGCCCGGCGAGGTGGACACGGACGCGGCGGTGGAGATCCGAAAGCTGCGCGGCGTGGCCGAGGTCGCCGAGGCCCGCGGCGAGGGCGCCCTGCGCGAGTCGGCCCGGCGCCTGGACTGGACCGTGCTCATGGACCGCGACCTGACGCTGACCCCTTCGCCCCTGCACCGGACCCTGCGCCTGGTCCCCTTCGAGAAGGTCTCTGACGTCGTAGAGCAGCTGGCGGACCTGCGCGGCTACATCCAGACCGTGGGCCTGGCCGCGGGGAGCTCGGAGCAGGACGAGCTGGCCGACTCCTTCTCGGACGCCGGCGCCCTGCGCATGGTGGAGCTGGGCCGCATGGCCGAAGGCGAGATCGACGACCCGCACGACGGGGCCCAGGACCTGCCCCAGTTCATGCGCCTGGTCCTGCGCCGGCCGCCGGGGCGGCGCGCCTGGACGGCCGCGGAGCGGCTCTCTCGCGCTCGGCGCCAGGGGCTCATCGACGCGAGGCTGCGGCGCCTCATCGATGTCGCGCGCCGGTCCCGCTTCTACGGCGCCCGGCTCAAGGGGCTGCGCGTCGACACGGTCGCGGACCTGGTCAGGATCCCCGAGCTGACGCGCGCGGAGATGGAGGCTAACATGCCGCCCCAGGGCGAGGGGCTGGGCACGGGGCCTTGGACGGGGGGGTATGTCTCCCGCAGCGGCGGCTCGACGGGAGCCCCGAAGTTCTCGGTCTACGACCGGCGCGATTGGGATGCGATGATCGCCAGCGGAGCGGAGGTGTTCCGCAGCCTGGGCTTGGAGCCTTGCGACCGGCTGGGCAATTTCATGCTGGCCGGCGACCTCTACGGGAGCTTCGTCTCGTTGGACCATGTCAACCACCTCCTGGGCCTGGCGAGCTTCGGCTTCGCGGGCAACTCCCGGCCGGAGACCTTCGTGGAGGTCTGGCGCAAGTTCCATATCAACGCGGTCGAGGGCATCCCGCCGCATATCGTGCCGTTCCTGCGCGAGGCCAAGAGGCTGGAGCCGAAGCTGTCCTTGGAGAAGCTGGTCTACGGGGGCTCGCCCCTGAGCTCGGCCGATCACGATTGGCTGAGGTCCGCGCTCAAGGTCCGGCGCATCGCCTCGGTCATCGGCGCCAACGACGGCGGCCAGCTGGGCTATCAGTGCGAGCGCATGCGCGGGCCCCTGCATCACGCGATAGACGAGTTCAACTGGATCGAGGTGGTCGACGATGCGGGGCGGCCGGTGCGCGAGGGGCAGACGGGGCGCATCCTGATCACGAGCCTGCTCAAGTTCGCCTATCCCTTGCTCCGCTACGCGATCGGAGACGCGGGCCGCATCGTGACGGGGGCCTGCCCTTGCGGCCGGCCGGCGCGGCGTTTCGAGCTGCTGGGGCGCTGCGACGACATGCTGGCGATGGCGAACATGAACGTGCGCCACCGCGACTTCGCGGCCGCGCTCCAGGGCCTGCCGGTCTCGGCCCTGCAGATCGCGGCCCTGAGCGGCAAGGGGGGGGAGTCTCTGGCCGTGCGCGTGGAGACGCCCTCGGCGCAGCCGGCTCTGGCCAAGCGCCTGCGCCGGGTCCTGCTGGCGCGCATGGAGAAGCTCGGGGAGCGTCTGGCCGACGGGACCCTCCATTCTCTGGACCTCTCCCTGCACGAGCCCGGGGCCCTGCCGCGCAACCCGCGCACGGGCAAGCTCAAGAGTCCCATCGACGAGCGGTAGTGGTGCCGTTGATGGCGTTGATGGTGCCGGTGGTCAACTTTCTCAACTTTCTTAACTTATTTGACGGGCTTGACCTAAGAGGCCGATGAGGATACTCGTCCTGGGCGGCACGGTCTTCGTCGGCCGGCACTTCGTGGAGGCCGCCCTGGCGCGCGGCCACGCGGTCACGCTGTTCAACCGCGGGCGGCATGGCCCGGACCTGTTCCCGCAAGCCGAGAAGCTCCGCGGCGACCGGGACCACGACCTGTCCGCCCTGCGCGGCCGGACGTTCGACGCCGTGTTCGATCCCTCGGGCTATAGGCCGGAGCAGGTGGGCTCGGTGGTCGAGGCTCTGGGCGCAGGCATCCCCCATTACACCTTCGTCTCCAGCATCTCCGCCTACCGGCGATTCCCTCCCGGCCGGCCGTTCGACGAGGATGCGCCGCTCGCGGCAGGCAGCGCCGGCTACGGGGCGCTCAAGGCGCGCTGCGAGGAGGCTCTCGAGGCGGCGCTGCCCGGCCGGGTGGCTCAGGTGCGGCCCGGCCTCATCGTCGGCCCTCACGATCCGACCGGCCGCTTCACCTACTGGCCGCGCCGGCTCGCCCAGGGCGGCCGAGTGCTGGCGCCCGGCCGCCCGCAGCGCCCGATCCAGTTCATCGACGCGCGCGACCTCGCCGGCTGGTGCGTGCGCCTGGCCGAGGCGCGGCGGGCGGGGCGCTTCACCGCCGTGGGCCCGGAGTCGCGGCTGACCATGGGGGAACTCCTCGCCGCCTGCGCTCAGGCCGCGGGCGGCGACGCGCGACTCACCTGGGCCGCGGATGAAGAGCTCGCCGCGGCGGGCGTCGAGCCGTGGAGCGAGATGCCGCTCTGGATCCCCGAGGCCGATCCTGTCCACGGCGGGATGCTGCTCGCGGACAATCGGCGCGCCCTGGCGTCCGGCCTGACGCTGCGTCCGGTCGGGGAGACGATACGCGCGACGCTGGAATGGGAAGCCGCGGACGGGGGGCCGCAATCCGATGCCCCGAACCGCGTGACGCCCATATCCCGCGAGCGGGAGGCGGCGGTGCTCGAGAAGATCAAGTCCAAGCGCCCGCGGTCCAGGGCATAGGCCGCCCGTATCTGCAGAATCAAATGCGGCGCCAGTTGTTGTAAGATAGCCCAAAGCCATGATCGTTTATCTTGTATCCAGAGGAGCCTCGGATGAACAACCCTCTCCGCGCCGGGAGACGGATCCCATATGAGATCATCGCCGCCCTCTTCACGATTGCCATGACCGCCGCTCCGCTCCACGCCGGCCTCCCCCCGCTCATCCCGCGCGAGGTCCTCTTCGGCAACCCCGAGAAGACCAGTCCCAAGCTCTCCCCGGACGGCAAGAGGCTCGCCTGGATCGCCCCCGACCAGAAGAACGTCCTCCAGGTCTGGGTCAAGACCATCGGCCGCAACGACGACAGGATCCTGACCGCCGACAAGAAGCGCGGCATCCGCAGCTACTTCTGGGCCCACAACAACAGGGTCCTCATCTACCTCCAGGACGTGGACGGCGACGAGAACTGGCACGCCTACGGCGCGGACCTCGAATCCGGCAACGTGCGCGACTACACCCCGTTCCAGGGCGTGCGCGCCGACGTCACGGCGGCCGACCCCAAGTTCCCGGACGAGCTTCTGGTCCAGCTCAACCTGCGCGACCGCCACTTCTTCGACGTCTATCGCCTGGACCTCAAGTCCGGCGCCTTGGCCCTCGACACGACCAATCCCGGCGACGTCGAGTCCTTCACGGCGGACGCCGACTTCGAAGTCCGCGCCGCGCAGGTCAACACCCCGGACGGCGGCACAGAGATCCGCATCCGCAAGGACTCCAAATCCTCCTGGAAATCCTGGATCAAGGTCGGCCCCGAGGATATCCTGGGTTTCCAGGATTTCACGGCGGACGGCAAGTCCGCCTACTTGGTCTCCTCGGTCGGCAGCGACACGGCCCGCGTGGTGGAAAAGAGCCTCTTGACCGGGGTCGAGAAGATGGTGGCCGCCATGCCGGACGTGGACTCCGCCGGGGTCATGATCCACCCCCGCCGCCATATCGTGCAAGCCGTGGGCTTCGCCCGGGGCCGCACGGAATGGACCGTGGTGGACCCCTCGGTCAAGGCCGACTTCGCGGCCATCAAGAGTATCCGCGACGGCGACTTCACAGTCATCAGCCGCGACGACCAGGATGCGGTCTGGCTCGTGGCCTTCACCGCCGACAGCGGCCCGGTCCGCTTCTACTCATGGGACCGCGCCGCGAAGAAGGAGACTTTCCTGTTCGCGCACCAGCCCAAGCTCGAAGGCCTGCGCTTGGCCAAGATGGAGGCGGTGACCATCAAGTCCCGCGACGGCCTGGACTTGCACTCCTACCTGACCTTGCCCGTGGGCGTGGAGCCCAAGCACCTGCCCTTGGTGCTTTTCGTGCACGGCGGTCCTTGGGGCCGCGACATGTGGGGCTACAACTCCTACGCCCAGTGGTTCGCCAACCGCGGCTACGCCTGCCTGCAGGTCAACTTCCGCGCCTCCACCGGCTACGGCAAGAAGTTCCTCAACGCCGGCAACAAGCAGTGGGGCCTGAAGATGCACGACGACCTCATCGACGCGGTGGATTGGGCCATCCAGCAGGGGACCGCGGACCCAAAGAAAGTCGCCATCATGGGCGGCTCCTACGGTGGTTACGCCGCTTTGGCCGCCGTCACTTTCACCCCCGAGAAGTTCGCCTGTTCCGTGGACATGGTGGGCCCCTCGAACCTCAAGACCTTGGTCCAGTCCATCCCGCCTTACTGGAAGCCCATGCGCGCCATGTTCGACGTGCGCATGGGCAACATCGACGACCCCAAGGAGGCCGAGCTCATCAGGAACGCCTCCCCGCTGTTCAAGGCGGACCAGATCGTGCGGCCGCTGCTCATCGGACAGGGCGCCAACGACCCGCGCGTCAAGCAGGCCGAGTCCGAGCAGATCGTGGCCGCCATCGAGAAGAATCGGGGCCGGGTCACCTACGTGCTCTATCCCGACGAGGGGCACGGCTTCGCCCGGCCCGAGAACCGCATCGACTTCAACGCCCGCGCCGAGGCCTTCTTGGGCGCCAACCTGGGCGGCCGCGTGGAGCCTGTCCAGGGGGACGCGTACCCGGGCTCGACCGCGAAGGTCAAGGTCGTCGGAAAGTGAAGACAGAGGCCGCAGGAGGGCAGCATCCCATGAGGAAGACCGGACTCTTGATCGCCGCCGTCATGGTCGTCGCCGGCTTGGCCCAAGCCCAGACTTGGATGCCCAAGGTCCCGGAGCCCCTGGACATCCCGTTGCCCGCGGACCCCATGGCCGTGACCATCCACCGCCTGCCCAACGGCCTGACCGTGTATCTCTCTCCTTATCACCAGGAGCCCCGCGTCACGGCCTGGATCGCCACGCGCGCCGGCAGCCGCCAAGACCCCGCGGACTCCACGGGCATGGCCCACTACCTCGAGCACATGCTGTTCAAGGGCTCGGGAGCCCTGGGCACCGGCGACTACGCCAAGGAAAAACCCTCCCTCGACCGCATCTCCGCCCTCTACGAGAAGCTCTTCAAGACCACGGACCCGGCCGAGCGCAAGGCCGTCTACAAGGAGATCGACCGATACAATGTCCTGGTCTCGACCTACGCCATCCCCAACGAGCTGGCGCAGGCCTACCGCCGCCTGGGCGCCCGCGGGCTCAACGCCTTCACCTCCAACGAGAGCACCGTCTTCGTCTGCAACTTCCCGTCCAACCGGGCCGAGGCCTGGGCCAGGCTCGAATCGGACCGCTTCGCGCATCCGGTCTTCCGGCTCTTCCAGACCGAGATCGAGACGGTCTACGAGGAGAAGAACCGCTCGCTGGACAACCCGGAGCGCATCCTCAATGAGGCCCTGGACAAGCAGGTCTGGAAGGAGCACCCCTACGGCCGCACCGTGCTGGGTTCCGTGGAGCACCTCAAGAACCCCTCCTTGGCCAAGATGTACGCCTATTACGACAAGAACTACATCCCCAACAACATGGCCATCGTCCTTTCCGGCGACTTCGACCGGGCGAGTATGCTCCAACTCATCGAGAAATACTTCGGCGTCTGGAAGCCCAAGGACCTGCCCAAGGCCGAGCCCAGCCCCATCGTCAAGCCCAAGGGGGTGGAGCGCGTGGAGGTCAGGTACGAGTCGGAGGAGAAGGTCGCGGCCTCCTGGCAGACCGTCCCGGTCGAGCATCCGGACGCGGACGCTTTGACCGTCATGGACATGCTCATGACGAACTCCCGGACCGGCATCATCGACCTGGACCTGGTCCAGGCCCAGAAGGTCAAATCCGCCAACTCCGGCAACGACTTCCTCAACGAGGGCGGAGTCTGGACCATGTGGGCCGTGCCCAAGAAGGACCAGAAGCTGGAGGAGGCGGAAGCCCTCTTGATGGGCACGGTGGCCAAGCTCAAGGCCGGCGCGTTCACGGATGAGGATATCAAGGCGGTCCTCACCAACTTCGAGGTGGGGGAGAAGTACAAGCTGGAGAACAACGACAGCCGGGTCGGCTACATGGTCGGGTCGTTCCTGCGCTACGAGCCTTGGCCCAAGACCGCGGCCTGGCTGGAGCGCCTGCGCCGCGTGACCAAAGCGGATGTCCTGCGCGTGGCGCAGAAGTACCTGGGAGAGGACCGCGTGGTGGCCTACCGGCGCCAGGGCAAGCCGACCTTGGTCTCCATGGCCAAGCCGGAGTTCACCAAGCTCGACATAAAGCCCGGACGGCAGTCGCGATTCTTCGACGAGGTCCTCAGCCTGCCCGCCGCCCCGCTGGAGCCGCGTTGGGTGGTCAGGGACCGGGATTACACGCTCACCGAGATCCCGGAGGGCAGGCTCTACGCCGCGGCCAACCCGGTCAACGACCTCTTCGCTTTGACCTGGCGCTTCGACCTGGGCCGCCGCCACGAGCGGTCTTTGTGCTCGGCCCTGAACCTGCTGGAGCACGCCGGCGCGGGCGCCCTGCCGGCCGAGGAATTCAAGAAGAGGCTCTATGCGCTGGGCGTCAGCCTGCGCACCGGCTGCGGCGAGCAGGAGGCCAGCGTCTCTCTCAGCGGCCTGGAGAAGGACCTCTGGCCCTCGCTGCAGCTCATGCGGGAGCATTTCGACTCCCCGCGCACGGACACCGACACCTTGAAGAAGATGGTCGAGGTGGCCATCGGCGCGCACCAGGACAACAGGAAGAACCCCGCCTATATCCACCATGCCTTGTCCGAACTGGCGGAGCGCGGCAAGGAATCCGGCGTGCTCCTGGAGCTCTCCGACTCGGAGCTGCGCGCGCTCAAGGAGGACAGCTTGAAGGCCTTGGCGCGCAGCCTCCTGGACTACAAGCGTCGGGTCATCTATGTGGGCAGCCGCACGCCGGGAGAGGTCGCGCGCCTCATCGACCAAGGGCGCCGCGGCTACAAGGACCCGCCGGCCTACAAGCCTCAGCGCTACCTCAAGCCGGCGCGGGACAAGGTGCTCTTCACGCACCGCGACATGCTCCAGTCCCAGATCGGGATATTCGCGGCCGACGAGGTGTATGACCCGCGGCATGCCGTGGACTACCAGTTCCTGGCCAACTACCTGGGCGGGGGCATGAGCTCGGTCATCTTCCAGGAGGTCCGCGAAGCCCGGGCCTTGGCCTACCAGGCCAGCGGCGGCTATTGGGGAGCGTCCAAGACGGGGGACGAGAACCAGGTCTGGGGCTATCTGGGGACCCAGGCTGACAAGACCTCGGAGGCCGCGGCGCTCCTGCGCGGCTTGCTCCTGAGTCCGCCCCTTTCCGGCCCGCGTTTCGCTGAGACGGCCAAGGGCATAGAGGAGAGCTACCGCACCAACCCCATCCAGTTCCGCTCCGTGCCGGGCGCCGTGATCGGCTGGGAGGAACTGGGCCTCTCCGGAGACCCCCGCCCGGAGCGCTTCGCGCGCGTCCTCGAATACAAGCTCGACGATCTCGCGCGATTCTCACGGCGCTTCCAGGGCCGGCCTATGACCGTCTATGTCCTGGGCCACCGCGACCGGCTCGGCCTTGACGCGCTCAAGAAGCTGGGGGACTTCGAGGAGAAGTCCTTGGACCAGATCTTCCCTTACTGAAACGGCTGGCGCCGGCTCCCTTCCGTCGCCGAACGCCCGGGTTCCGCCGCCCCGTCACTTGTCGCAGTCGCTCTGCGTGCAAGGCTGGGACGCCGTCAACGGACAACCGTGCAACTGCGCGCAGTCCAAGCGGTCGATCTCCTCGCACTTCGCCTTGAATTGGCAATGCACCCGGGCGCAGTTGCAGTGGCTGCGCCACATCCAGTAGTCGTCTCTGCAGACTGACTCGTAGGCGAAGACGCATTTCACGTTTGAGCGGCACACGTCGCCCATGCGCCTGGCGATGCCATCCAGCTCGCCGTTAGCCTGCTCTATCTTGGGCTGGTAGGCATTGGTCGCGGCCTCGCATTTCCTGGCGTCCTCGGCGTTCTTCCTGTAGGCATCTGAATTATCCGAAGCGGCAGCAGCAGCCGGCGCCGCGCCGCCTGCCGCTCCACCGCCTGCCGCTCCGCCTCCTGAGTAGGATGAGGCCCCACCCAAGACCCCCGCCTCGCCGGAGTCGCCGCCACTCGCCCCGCCGGAGGCGCCGCCGCTCCCGCCGGCCGCGGCGATAGAGCCAGGCTGGCCGACGGCCCCGCTCTGCATCGGCACGACAGCCAGCCCGGATCGGCTCGCCGGAGCCGCGGCGGCCGCGCTGGCGCCCGAACTACCGCCGCCCAGGGACCCTGACCCGGACACCGCGGCGCCCGGACTTTTGAATCCGAAGCTGCCTTTGGCCGCCCCATCGGCCCGAAGGTCGGAGGGAGGTGCCCGCTTCTGGGACTGGTCGAACGGGGTCAGCGGCGCCCCAGACGGCCGGCGCGCCGCCGCGCTGCCCTGCCGGCCCGCGCCTGCGGCCTGCGCCGAGCTGACCTGCCGGCCCGCGCCTGCGCCCAGCGCCACGCCCCCCTGCAGGCGCGCGCTTCCGGCCTGCTCCGCGCCTTGGACCGGAGCTCCTCCCTGTCCCAAAGAGGCTGTCTGCGGGGCGCTCATAGCGCTGGCTGCGGAGAGACCGGCGGAGCCGGCCGCCGAGTCCCGGGCTTGAGCGGAGGCGGCGGCGCCTTTCGCTCCAGCCACGGCGCCGGCCTGGGTCCAGAACCCGCGGATGAGTCCCGGCAGCGAAAACCCGGGGCCGGAATCTGCGGCTCTGCCTGCGGCCCCGCCTGCGGCCCTGCCTGCGGCCACGGCGGCGCCCGCCCCCGGCCGTGAGGCGAACGGTTGCGCGCTGTGGCTCCTGTGCGACGGCTCATGGAAGGCCGTCAGCCATACCGCCAGGATGGCGAGGCTGAACCCTCCGACGGCGACGAAGCCCGCCCTCCAATCCGTGCTGAGGCGCTGCAGAAGCTCCGCCCACAACGCACTTAACCTTGAATCGTCCTTAGCCATCAGGCCCCCCGCGCTTGATTAGTATAGGCCCAAAAAACAATGGTATCAAGACCCAATAATGCCGCATCGAACTTATCCTGTTGCCGGGCCCAGTCCGCCCGGGACCTCCGTCCCTGGGAGGTCCCAACTCGTTGCTGTCTCCCCGGGGCACAAAGACCGGCCGGATCTAGGTCCTAGGTCTCTGCGACTGAGCGCGGCGCCTTTGTTATCTTCATGGCATGGCTGCCGCCGTCCTTTCTTTGCTCTGCTGGGGCTTGGCCGCCGGGGCCCTTGCCGGGCCGCTGACCCCGGAGGGGCTGCTTTCCGAGGTGCGCCTTTTGGCGCCGGGGATGTCCAGCCCTTCTCCCATGTCCTGGCTGGAGGTCCCGGCCGTCCCTGCGCCTCCGGCGGCCTCGGCTCCGACTCCGGCGGATCCCCGGGCCCTCTACGACCAAGTGGTCCGCGGGGGCTCGGCTCATCTGCAGGGCATCACGGCCCCGCAGCGCCGGCAGCTCTGGGACGCCACGTACCGGCATCCGGTGGCCGGCATCGACGACGAGAAGAAGCTCGCCAAGTACGACCCTCAGGGCTTCATCGGCTTCTGTTTCGGCCGCGCCATGGCCGTGCACCTGCTGGCGCGGCAGATGGGCTTGGCCGAAGACGGGGTGCGCAAGCTCTTCGTCATCGGCGACCTGCGCGAGGGCGCGGACCCGGAGTGGCGGTTCCACGTCACGGCCTTGGTCAGGGGCGAGGACGGGGCTTGGTACGCCATAGACCCGATCATGGACGATCCGATGTCCGCCGCGGCTTGGATGGCCGAGGTGCGCAAGACCTGGGACAAGGGCCGCAAGGCCAGGTTCTATATGACCCCGGCCTCCACGGTGTTGCCGGACGTGACGGTGGTGCCTGAGCCGGGGCATGAGACCGGGACGCGGGTCATCGAGCTCTCCTTCGACCCGGCCGGCAAGGCGGGCTTCTCGCCCGTTGCCGGTCTGGGAGACGAGGTGTCCGCCGTGTCCGCGGAGGCGGCGCCGAAGTATTTCAAGGCCGCAGGCGCCGCGGCCGGCTCTTTCGACTTCGAAGGGATCCCGATCAACGGCGAGAGGGTCTCCTACAACGGCTATTTCGTAGACCTCCTGCGCGACATCGCGGCAGGGGTCCAGCGTCTGATGCGGTTCTCGGCGCCGCGGCCGGCCGGTCCCAAGGCTCGGCCGCTGGGACTGGACCTGGGGAAGCTCGGCCGTCGCTAACGGGCCGCGCTGAGCAGAGCCGCGATGTCCGCGCGGCGCCGGGCCCGCGCATGCGCCAGAGCCGTCATGCCGCCGTGGTCGCGCAGTCCCGGATCGGCGCCATGGGCGAGCAGCAGCTGGACCACGGCGGTGCCGCCCTGCTTTGCCGCCGCGATCAGCGGGGTCTCGGCGGATGCGTCCGTGGCGTCGGGCTGGGCCCGCGCGTCGAGGAGCAGTGCGACGATCTCCGGGCGTCCCGTCCTGGCCGCCTGCAGCAGCGCGGTGCGCTCATGGGCGTCGCGCGGCTCGAGCGCGGCGCCGTGCGCGAGCAGGGCCAGCACGGCCTCGACCCGCCCGCTCTGGACGGCGTGCATGAGCGGGGTCAGGCCGTCGGCATCCTTGGCGTCGGCGTCGGCCCCGCGGGCCAGCAGGGCCTTGAGGCAGTCGGGACGGGGCGTCCCCGCCGCCAGCGCCAGCGGAGTGCGGCCCCTGGCGTCGCGCTCATCGAGCCCGGCGCCGTGCGCGAGCAGCGCGGACGCGATGTCCGCACGGCCGCGGGCCGCCGCGAGCAGGAGCGCGGTCTGGCCGCTTGCCGTGCGCCGGCCGGGATCGGCGCCCGAGCCGAGAAGGAGCTGGACCACCGCCAGCGAGCCGCTCTTCGCGGCGAGGCTCAGCGGGGTGTAGCCCGGGTCAGGAACTCCGGCCGGCGGCAGGGCGCTGGTGCCCTGCACGCTGAGGTCGATGCCGGAAGCGTTGACCGCGGCGCTGGAGACCAGCAGGAGCCGGACGGCATCCACGCGTCCCCGCTGGGCGGCCAGCAGGAGTGGCGTGTCGCCCCACTCGTCCTTGGCGTCCACGCGGGCGCCTTTGCCCACCAGGAGCTTCACGATGTCCGCCCGGCCCGCGCTGGCTGCCCAGTGCAGGGCCGTGAGCCCGAGGCCGTTGGCTCTATCGGGATGAGCGCCTTGGTCCAGGAGGGCTTGGACCGTGTCTTTGTGGCCGTTGACCGCGGCCGCGATGAGCGGCGTGAAACCGCCCCAGCGGTCCAGCTGGTCAGGATCGGCGCCTGTCTTGAGCAGGGCCACGACCTGGGGCGTCTGCCCCTTCTCGCTGGCGCGGATGAGGGGCGATGCGCAGGCCGCGGCCAAGCCGCAGACCGCGAGCAGGATCAAAGGCTCCGGCGAGCGGCTCATGTCTATATTACGGCCGAGGGCCAGGAGAGTTCGTCAATGAGTGCTGCGGTACGCCATGACCGCGAGCCAGGTCACCAGGGCCAGGCTCACCAGGACCACTTGCAGGGCCGCGAAATGGACATGATGCCTGTGCCGCTGGTCCAAGGCGCGGTAGCCGTGCGCGGCATGCTCCCACTTTGCGGTCCGCGCCTGCTTGATGTGGGCGCCCAGCCTCGCTAGGTCCCAGACGATGAACACGACCGCGGCGATGCCGACCAGGGCCGGCAGCAGGGGGGAGAACCGCAGGGCCCGGCAGACCGCCAAGCCCGCCGGCGATTCCGTCTCCTGGCAGACCCCGTAGGAGAGGTATATCCAGGCCAACGGCACGGCCAGGGCCAGCGGGATGAGGCCGATATGGATGGCCGTGGCCTTGTTGCGGATGCGGCGGTGCTGCTGCTCGTGGTTCACCATTTTGGCCCCTTGGAGAAAGGCGAGTCCCTGAAGTACGGCACCTGGGTCGGGGCGCGGCTTTTGCGTGGATGCTGCGGGTCCGCGTCGTACGCCTCGAACTCCTTGACCGCGGCGGCGCTGAAGATGCGCCAGGCCCGCTCGCAGTCCGGGGGGACCGGGACGGCGTTCAAGGCGGCCTGCCGGTCGGCCATGGCTTGGCAGCCCCGGTCGCGCAGGGAACGGTCGAAGGCGACGTAGGGCACGGTCAGGCCCGAGGCCCGCAGCAGGCCGGCCAGCACCTCGCGCAGCGCGGGTTGGTTGTAGGCGTTGCCTTGCCCGGCGGAGCGCAAGGGCGCCGCCGTCTCGGTCAGGAAGCGGCTCATATCCTGGAGCGTTGTGTGCGGTGTGAGCGCGGGCGCGGAGCGGACATACCCTGACCAGAGCTCGAACCGGGCCGGGGAGACGAGCGGCAGGTCCGGGAGCACCGAGTCGAAGAGGTGGCCGATGCCGGCATGGTACATCTTGTCCGGGTTCTTGAGCATCTGGTGCGAGAAGGCGTCGCCGTAGAGGTGGAAAGCCAAGCCCAAGGCGCAGGCCGCGTCGGCTCGGGCGCC
The DNA here is from genome assembly GCA_026388095.1 of Elusimicrobiota bacterium. Lineage (NCBI taxonomy): Bacteria > Pseudomonadati > Elusimicrobiota > Elusimicrobiota bacterium. The sequence continues at coordinate 60,274 of JAPLKL010000040.1, forward strand.
GGGGTCGCCGGGGGGCACGTCCCGCAGCTCAGCCAGGATGTCCTGGATGACGCGTTGGGACACCTCGCGCACGGCCGGCGGCCAGCCGCCGGTCAGGCCATGCTGCAACTGCTGGATGGTCACCATCCGGCCCACTGTGTCCGCGGGCCCGCGGCTCGCCAGGACCCAGCGCGAGTAGTCTAACGGGTGCTTCATGAGCCGCCGGTAGACGTCTATGGCGCTGAGCTCCGGGGCCTCGTCCGGCAGTTGGGAGCAGACCGCGACCAAAGTCTCGCCGTCGAGCGTCGGCGCGACGGACTTGAGGGCCAGCCGGACGGTGTAGTAGTGGTCTTCTCTCTGATAGGCAGCCGAGACGCAAGGCAGGAGGAGTGTCAGAAGCAACGCCGCCGTCAGAATCGCTCCCACGTGCGATATAATAGCTCATCCCGGACCCCACGGGGCCTCCTGGGAATCCATGAAACTGAAAGTCTTGGACATCCGGCCGACTCAGATGGCCATCGGCATGAAGGAGGTGGACCTGCGCATCGCCAAGCTCAAGTCCATGCAGGGCCAGGAGCTCGCGAAATACCTGTCCGAAAGGAAGATCCCGGTCGTCATGGGCCCGCGAGAGCGCGTCTATTGCGTGGACCATCACCACCTGCTTCGGGCCTGCTGGGAGGCCGGGGTCGCGGAGGTCCCGGTCGAGGTCAAGGCGGACCTTTCCAGGCGTTCCTTCCCGGCTTTCTGGAAGGCCCTGCACCAGGCCCGCTGGATCTTCCTGTACGACCAGTTCGGTCGCGGCCCCCATGACCCGGTCCAACTGCCGGGGAGCATCCGGTGCCTGGCCGACGACCCGTTCCGCAGCCTGGCTTGGTTGGTGCGGGAGAAAGGGGGCTACCGGAAGACCGACCGCCCTTTCGCGGAGTTCCGCTGGGCGGAGTTCCTCAGGAAGCACCTCAAGATGCATCCGGTCTTCGACCACATGGAAGGGGCGCTGAAGGAGGCCATGCTTCGGGCGCGCCGGCCGGCGGCCGCCCATCTGCCGGGCTTCCTCCGGTCCAGCCGGGGCTAGCCTTCGCCCGCCCCGGCGCCAAGGCCGGCCCGACTGTAGTATCATAAGCTTCGTGGACGCCTCGATGATCCCGCGCGCGCCCCTCATCCTGCGCAACCGCAACGTCTTCCTCATCTGGTCCGGCCAGGCCCTGAGCCAGAGCGGCACGCGCATGTACCAGATCGCGCTGGCCTGGTGGATCGTCACCAACGGCGGCGGCGGCAAGGAGGTCGGCCTCTTCATGGTCGCCGGGGCCATCCCGGCCCTGCTCTTCGTCAAGCTCATCGGCAAGGTCGTGGACCGCCACCATAGCCGCTCGGTCCTCATCGCCTGCGACCTCGCTGCCTTCTTGGTCACCGCCGTAGCCGCGCTCCTCTTCCGCGCCGGAGCGCTCGGCTTCATCGGAGCCTGCATCGCGGGCTTCTTCCTGGCCCTGGCCCAGGCTTTTTTCGACCCGGCGCTGAGCAAGGCCGTAGCCGTTGCCGCCCCGCCCGAAGACCTCGAAGCCGCGGTCGCCTTCCAGTCCTCCACCCAGTCCTTGGCCAGCTTCGCCGGCGCCATGGCCGGGGCTTTGCTCATTGACCGCATCGGCATACTGGGAGTCATCATCCTCAATGCCCTGAGCTTCTTGGTCTCGGCCGGCGCCAATGCCCTGCTGGACCTCCGGGCCGCTGAGCGGCCCGGGGCCAAGGCGGAGGAAGACACCCTCTCCGTTTGGGCCGCTCTCCAGGACACCCCTTGGCTCAAGAAGGTCCTCATCGGGTTCGGCTGCGTCAACTTCTTCCTCACGCCCATCCTCGTGGTCCTGCCCCTCTACGTCAAGCTCAGCCTGGGCGGCAGCGCGACCTTGCTCGGAGTCCTGGAAGCCGCGATCTGGCTCGGCATACTCGCCGGGACCTTCGGCTCCAGATGGGTCTCCACCGCAGGGGGGGTGAGCGGCGTCATGCGCCTCGGCTCCGCCTGCATGCTGCTGCTCGGAGCCGCGCTCCTCCTGCCCGGGATCTTCGTGCACCGGGGCCTCTTCTGCGCCGCTCTGCTGGCCGCCGGCGCCGCCGTGGGCGTCAACAACGTCAAGTTCGTCACCCTCTTCCAGGAGCGCGTGCGGCCCGAGCTCAAGGGCCGCTTCTTCGCGCTCATGCAGGCCCTTCTGAGCTTCACCTTCCCCGCCGCGTTCTTCCTCTTCGGACTCCTCGCCGAGCTCATGGCCCCGCCCAAGGTCTGCATCATCCAGGCCCTGGGCGTGCTGGCCCTCTCGGGATTCTTCCTGCGCCTCTCCCAGACCACGGAGGTAGGACCATGACCAACAAGAAAGGATTCGAATGCCGCTTCGTCGAGCCGGACGACGCCTTCGACCTGATGCGCCTCTATCAGGGCTCCGTCCCCAGGATAAAATCCGACGCCATGTTCCTGGACCTGGCGCGCCTGCGCGCGTTGATCGAGACCCAGGGCAAGAATTGGGCCGTGGCCGCGGCCAAGGGCCAGCTCGTCGCCTTGGTGGCTCTCCAGGTCGACGCGGAGAACCGCCTGGGGCGCGTGCGCCGCATGTACGCGGCCGGTCCTGAGACGGAGAGGCGCGAGGCCCTGTCGGCCGCGCTGTCCTTCCTGATGGAGAAGATCGCGGCGGACGGCGCCACCGACATGGTCTATTCCACCACGCGGACCTTGACCCTCGAACAGCAGGACATCGCCCTGGAGCAGGGCTTCAAGGTCCTGGGCGTGTTCCCCAACGCGGTGTATGCCGACCCCCGGAGGCTCAACGGCCTGAGCGCCTGGTTCGCGCCGGATGTGCTGACCCAGCGCCGCCATGCGGACTTCTCCCTGCATCCCCTGGTGGAGCCGTTCTTCGAGATCGTGCGCAAGCAATGCGAGCTGCCCAAGCAGGGCACGGCCAAGGTCCCGGCTCCGCCCCCGGACCTGGAGCCGTGCCCGCCCCTGGAGATGATCGAGGCGCCCCGCTTCGTGGCCGAGCGTTACCGCCAGGTCAAGGCCCGCAAGAACCTCTCGGTCAATTTCTTCCCCTTCGAGACGCCCAACATACTCTTCACCAGTCCCGACGGCAGAGTCGAGGTGTTCGTGCGGCTGGTCAAGGAGACGCGCTTCGCCTGCATCCTGGCCGAGCACCTCACCGCCAGCGTCGATGCCGTGCGCCTCTACCGCGAGGTGGCCCAGATGCTCTACGACCGCCGGGTCATCTACATCGAGGTCATCAACGACGCGGCCGACGTCTCCGGCACCGAGTGCATCCTGCGTGCGGGCTTCGTGCCCTGCGGCTACATGCCCTGCCTCAAGCAGACGGGCGACAAGCGCCGCGACTACGTGGTCTTCGCCCGTTCCTATGAGTACTTCACCTACCCGAAGCTGAAGGTCAACTCGCTCTATCTGGACTACCTGCGGGAATACTGCAAGGCCCGGGCGGCGATGTCCGCCCGCGACGCGTAGCGCGCTGACCGTCAACGCACTGCCTTAGGACGGTCAGCACCTGCGTGCTAACGCACGCAGGCCCTCTCGCCCTGGAGGATGAGCTCGCGGGCCTCGTCGACCCTGTCCCAGACGTTGCACATGAGCGCGCCCCGGACCCGGCCGTCCTTGAGGTAGTAGACCGTGCCCTTGCGGTCCTTCTCCTGCCACTCGCAGCGCGTCTCCAGGCTGGCGTCCACGTCGCCTACGGCCTCATAGCCGAAGTCGAAGAGGTCGGAGAAGAAGTAGGGCAGGTAACCGAAGCTCTCCCGGCCGCCCGCCATGTTGCGCCCGGCGCAGACCCCCTGGCTGCGGGCGTTGTCCCAGTGCTCCATGCGCAGGCGCCGCCCCAGCGCGGGGCAGGGGAACGCCGCCAGGTCGCCGGCCGCGTAGATCCCCGGCCGGGAGGTCTCCAGGAACCTGTCTACGAGCACGCCGTCGCGCGCGACCAGGCCGGCCTCGCGGGCCAGGGCGGTCCGCGGCGCGATGCCCACGCCGACGACGACCAGGTCCGAATCGATCTCGTGCCCGGCCCGGGTGCGCGTGCGCAGGCCCCGGCGCACGCTCTCTATGGAGACGGGCTCGTCGCCGCAGAGCACGTTGACGCCGCGGTCCCGATAGGTCTTCTGCACCGCGCGGCCCAGGCTTTCGGGGAGCACCCGGCTGCACAGGTAAGGCGATGGGAAGACCATGGTGACGTCCACCTTGTTCAAGGTCAGCGCGGCCGCGAGCTCGGAGCCGATGAACCCGCCGCCGATGACCACCGCCGACCGTCCGGGCGCCGCTTTCTCGCGCAGATAAAGATAGTCCTCCAGGGTACGGAAATAGCATACGCCTTCCAGGCCGCTGCCGGGGATGGGCAGGCGCCGGGGCGCGCCGCCCGCGGCCAGGAGCAGCCGTTCGTAGCCGATGCCCTGGCCTTGGGAGTCGATGAGCGTCTTGTGCCGGGCGTCGATGGCGAGGGCCCGGCGGCCCAGAGCCAGAGCGATGTCCCTCTGCGCGTAGAAGCCCTCGTCATGCAGGCTGATCTGCGCGACGGTCTTGGCCCCGGTCCAGAGCTTCTTGGACAGCGGTGGGCGGTCGTAAGGAAGCTGCCTCTCGGCGCCCATGAGCAGGACGGCGCCGCTGTGGTCGCGCTCGCGGATGGCCTGCGCCGCCGAGACCCCCGCCAGCCCCGCGCCCACGATCACGTAACGATAGGATCGAGTCGTCATGGCCGCCTCCCCGATACCATAGGATGGCGCCGGCGCGGCAAAATAATGTCAAATCCCCGAGGTCAGGGGATGACGAAGAGGTAGAGGGCGTCGGTGCCGGTCTCGCTGACGCGCTTGAAGTACTCCTTGTCGAACTTCCCGTCGGCGGTGGTCTCCACCAGGTGGCCCACGTTGTCCGTCGCGGAGATAAGCCAGGGCCCCCACCAGAGCGACGTGGCCACGGCATGGGCTCCCTTGAGGGCGTAGAGACCGGCGGTGGCGCCGGCGGCTCCCTCGGCCACGGCCGCGCCGCCCTGGACCGCGGCCACGGCGTGGCCCAGGCCCACGGTGGCCCAGAGGATCGGGTTGCACACGGACTCGCTGACGCTCTCCACCACGCCCATGGCGACACCGCCGGCGGTCAAGGCCGCGCCCTGCCAGCCCGGGGTCCCGGCGCCCTCATGGATGAGGCGCTTGCCGTAGGTGCTGGCGCCGTATTCGCCGCGCAGCACCGCCGCGGCCTCCTTGGCGTCGATGGGGGCGTCGACGATCCGGCTGGCCTGCTCGGGGGAGATGGGGTAGGGCTGGCTGGCCACCGCGCGGCGGCGCTCCGCGCGGACCTTGGCGTAGAGCTCCTGCTTGGCGCCCGCGGTGAGCCGGTCGATGTGGCCTTGCTCGTCTATCAAGAGGTTCATGAGGGGGTTCTTGGCGTAGCTGCCGCCCGCTTCCAGGCTGTAGGTGTCCGAACCCGAGGCCGCGGCCACGATGACCTGCGGGGCTCCCACCAGGCCGGTGTAGAGGGTCTGGGCGGTCTGGTCGCAGAACTTCAGCGTGTCGCCCAGGACCGGGGTCTCCATGACCGTGTCGCCGGTCCGCCCCAGCCAGGACTTGCCTTCCTTGGTGGTGACGGTCTTGATCGCCCGGGTGCCGCGGCTCTGCCAGCGGCCGTCGAGCCAGGAGCTTTCGGTCAAAGTGACTTCCTGGAGCTGATTCTGCCGCGCCCAGGGGCCCCAGCCCTTCTCCTCGGTGCGCGCCCGGCCGCCCCACTCCAGGCGCCGGTCGTCGCCCGTGTACTGCCGCCAATAGCCCGGGTGGTCCTCCCGGGCCTGACCGTCGGCCGAGAGCTCGATGGGCCCCATCAGGATGAAGGACTCGGGGCCGGGCTTGCCGTCCGCGCTAATGCCGGGGAGGAACTGGCCCGCCAGTATCCTGCGGCTGTGGTCGCCGCGCTCGAAGATGAGCCGGAAATGGTTGCGCCCGTCCATGCTGAGGTGGACGGCCACGGCGCCGGCGGGCCGGTACTCCGCGATGTCGCGCAGGAAATCGGCGAGCGCGGCGGTGCGCCTGCCGTCGGGCATCCCCAAAGCCGCCAGCGCTTCCCGGGCGATCTGCCGGCTCAGGTCCGTGCGGGACCGGGCGTCGCTCTGGCGCAGCAGGTCCGAGACCCCGGCCTCGAAGGAGGCGTCGGCGAGCTTGGCGATGCGGGGGCTGATGAAGACCGCGCTGTTCGCGGCGGCCGGGGCCTTCGCCGCGGAGGCTTTCTCGTCCCGCGCCGGAGACGGGACCGGGATGCGCAGGTCCGTGGCCTTGGCTTGCGGCTTGAAGGGGGCATTAGCGGAGGAGCCGGACCGGGAGCCGGTGTTCGTCGGGGCAGCGAAGGCGTTCTCGCGGCGCGCGGCCTGCTGGTCGAAGACCAGCGCCGCGGAGCCCGGATCCTTCGCGGCCAGAGGCAGCAAAGAGGCGGCTTGGTCCAGCCGGCCGGGCTGGGGGGAGGCGGACAGGAGCGCGGCCAGCCGGGAAGCGTCCGCCTTGCCGGTGCGGGCGCCGGTCAGTATCTCGCGGAGCTTACGGGCTTCCTCGCTCAAGCCGGCCTGCTCGGCCGGGAGCATGGAGCCCGCGGCCAGCCGGGCTTCCACGACGCGGAGCCGCTCGTCGAGCTGCTCCCAGGAGGCGGCGGCCTGGCCTTCCAGGCGGGAGAGCACATCCTGGCGCAGGCCCTTAAGATCCAGCCAGGACTGCATCGCGGTGAACGTGGCGGCGGGCGGCAGCGCCACGGCCGCGGCAGCGGGCGAGACGGCGGCCCAGAATGCCCAGAAGACGAGCAGCGCCCGCGCCGTCCGGCTCCTGGGTCCTCTGGTCCCGCTCATGCCCCTATTGTGAGGCGGAAAGGCCTAGTTCCGCAGTGGCCTAGGACCCAGGCCCTTCTGGGTCTTTAGACCTCCTGATTCCGACTTCCTGGGACCAAGACCCCGATCGGACCCGGCAAAGGCTATAATACGGCGCGGATGCCCAGGACTCTTTCCAAGGCTGTCATGGCTGCGGTCTTTCTGTCAGTCGGCGCCGGCTGGCTCTGGCACCGTCAGCCCCGCTGGGCCGGGACCCCAGGGCCGCGGCAGGCCGAAGTCGTGGTCGGAAAGGCCGGCATCGAGTGGGTGGCCATGCCGGGCGGAAGCTTCATGATGGGCGCCGACGACGCCGGCGCCGACGCCCAGCCGCCGCATCGGGTGGCCATCGCGCCCTTCCGGATCGCGAGGACGCTCGTCACCAACCAGCAGTACCAGGCTTGCGTGGCAGCCGGAGCCTGCAAGGCTCCCGGCGATTGCGGCGAACGGTTCCAGGGGGACGACAGGCCCGTGGTGAACGTGGACTGGGGCCAAGCCGAGGCCTTCTCGCGCTGGGCGGGGGGCAGGCTTCCCAGCGAGGCGGAATGGGAATACGCGTCACGCAGCGCGGGCCAAGACTGGAGGTTCCCGTGGGGCAACGAGGACGCGTCCTGCGAGAGGGCCGCGATCTCCGACTGCAACATAGACGTGACCCAGCCGGTGTGCCGGCGGCCGCGAGGGAACACCGCGCAGGGGTTGTGCGACATGGCCGGCAACGCCTGGGAGTGGGTCCGGGACTGCTATCACGGCTCCTATCAGGGGGCGCCCACGGACGGCAGCGCGTGGGAGACCCCGGCGGTCGCCTTCCGGGTGCTGCGCGGCGGCTCCTGGTTCTCCGACGCCGCCCACGCGCGGTCGGCCCGCCGCAGCAGCCGCGCCTGGGCCTACCGGAACTGCCATCTGGGCTTCCGGCCGGCCCAGGATCGCTAGAGCTTGCCCCAGCGGTGCTCCATGTCCTGCCTGACGTTGTCCTTGGTGATGAGCTTGACCGGCGTCAGCTGCACTCCCACCGCGACGCCGTCGTTGTCGAGGGTCGCGTCGACGGCGACGGGCTGCCGGCGGATCAGGCGCAGGGCCGCCTCGTAGGCGGCGCGGCCGATCTTGGCCGGCATCTTGTCGATATCGGCCGCGAGGCGGCCGGAGGCGACGGCTTCGCACGCGTCCCGGTCCGCATCCGCCCCCACCACGAGGGCCGGCCGGGATAGATGGAGCGCCTCCGCGGCGTCCAAGGCTCCCATCGCCATCCCGCTGTTGTTGGCGAGTATCCCTTGGACGGCGTCCGGGTAGCGCGCATACGCCTCTCGCGCCGTGTCCCGCGCCAGGTCCCGCGACCAGCCCTGATGGGGTCGGCGCAGGAGGATGTTGATGCCCGGGTATCTCGCCAGGGCCTCGAGATTGCCCTGCGTGATGTCTTGGGCCACGGAGTTGCCGGTCGCGCCCTCCAGCAGGACGATGTTGCCTTTCCCTCCGAGCCTCTGCGCCAAGTACTCGGCCTGCAGCTGGCCCGCGCGCCGGCTGTCCGCGGTGACGTAGAGCCGCACGTAGACTCCCTTGGGAAGCCGGTCCATCGCGATGACCGGTATCCCGGCCGTGGTGACTTGCTGCACGAGCTCTCCGACCGTGGCCGTGTCGACCGCGTGCAGGATGAGCACGTCCACTCCTTGCGCGATGAGGCCTTCGACGTTCGCCTGTTCCCGGGCCGGGCTGTTCTCCGCCGAAGTCCAGATCAGCTCGACCCGGTCGGCCGCCTGCCGCTCGACCATCTCCTGCTGCATGAACGAATAGACCGCCTCGTGCATGGTGGCCACGCTGACGCCGATCTTCGGGGTCTTGGCGGGAGCGCAGGCGCAGGCCGCCGACAGCAGGGCGCAGACCGCGGCGAGAGGCAGTGGGTGCCTGGTTCTCACGTCTTCACGATTCATTTCATACCTTGATGAATATCCGCTTGCGGTAGAGGAGCCACATCAAGAACCACCACAGGGCCACATAAGAGGCGCCCCAGGCCGCGGAGGAGACCCGGTCGCCGAGCCAATGCGGGATCCAGCTCTGATAAAGGCTTTGATACAGATAAGTCTTGAGGCGGATGGCGTGCCCCGGGCCGTCTGTCCAGCGGATCCAGACCACGGAATAGGACATGAGCCCCACGCCGACGTAGGCGGCGATGGCGTTGCTGCCGTAGACGATGAAAGGCTGGGCCCAGGCCCTGATGCCCCGGATATCGATGAGCCAGTAGAACAGCGCCAGGCCCAGGAAGGCCCAGCCCGAGGTGGCCAGGACGTAAGAGGGCGTCCAAAGATTCTTATTGAGCGGAAGTCCGCGCGCCCAGAGCAGGCCCGCCGCGAGCAGCAAAGACCCGGCTAGGGCCAGGGACCCCAGCTTGCGCGCAGCGCTGCGGCCCGGCTTGCGCAAGAGCTGCCCGCAGAGCACTCCGGAGAGGGTCGTGGCCAAAGCGCCCAGCGTGGAGAGCAGACCTTCCGGGTCGTGCCCCAGCCCGGTCTTGCGGTCGATCTCGTATAGCCAGGGCAGCATGAGCTTGCTGTCCACGCGGTCGACGACGTTCGCGAACCTTTCCAATGAGCCCAAGCGCAGGATGAGTGCGTAGGCGGCCAGCAGGCCCGCGGCCCACAGCGCCTGGCCCAGGGCCTCGGTCCGCAGGACGATGATGGAGGTGCAGAGGTAGCAGAAAGCGATGCGCTGCAGGACCCCGTAGAAGCGGAAATGCCCGAGGAAGGCGCCCCAGGCGAAGAGGGCCAGGAGCGCGTTGAGGGCCGAGAGCAGGAGGGTGCGCCGGATGATCGGAGCGATGGGCGGACCGTCCTGGGCGCGCTTGCCGAAACTGTAAGTCATGGCCACGCCCATGATGAACAGGAAGAAGGGGAAGATGAGGTCCGCGGCGGTGCAGCCGTTCCAGTCCGCGTGCGCCAGGGGGGGGAAGACATGGTCCCAGTCTCCCGCGTTGTTGACCAGGAACATGGCCGCGATGGTCGCGCCCCGGAAGGCGTCCAGAGACAGGAGGCGTCCGGGCTGGGCTGGCGCGGGGGAGGTCTGCCTGTCCATGCCGAGAGTCTAACAATTTCATATAATCCCATGGCCCGTGTTTGACCGGATCCGGCTCCTCCTTTTCGGCGCGCCCCGAGACCTCAACGACCCGCAGCTGCACCATCGCGTCTCGCTGGTGGCCTTCCTGGCCTGGATAGGCTTGGGCGCGGACGGGCTGTCCTCTTCCTGCTACGGCCCTGACGAGGCTTTCCGGGCCCTAGGCCCCCACTCGCACCTGGCCATCCTGCTCGCCGTCATGACCGCGGTCACCATCTTCGTCATCGCCGTGGCCTATTCCAACGTCATCGAGCATTTCCCAGGCGGCGGCGGCGGCTACCTGGTGGCGACCAAGCTCCTGGGCGAGAAGGCCGGCGTGGTCTCGGGCTGCGCTTTGATCGTGGATTACGTCCTGACCATAACGGTGTCGGTGGCCAGCGGCTGCGACGCCCTCTGGTCGTTTTTGCCTCCGCATTGGGCGGCCTACAAGCTCTGGGCGGAGTTCTTGGTCCTGGTATTCCTCGTGGTCCTCAATCTGCGCGGGGTCAAGGAATCCGTCACCGCGCTGGCCCCCATCTTCCTGCTCTTCGTGGGCACGCACGTCTTCCTCATCCTCTACGCCTTGGGCAGCCATCTGACCGGCCTGCCCGCGATCCTGCACGGGGCGGCCTCCGACCTGCACTCTTCCGTCAGTTCCATCGGAGGCTTGGCCGTGGGACTCATCGTCCTGCGCGCCTACTCCATGGGCGGCGGCACCTACACGGGCATCGAGGCCGTGTCCAACGGAATCACCATGCTGCGCGAGCCGCGGGTGCAAACCGGCAAGAAGACCATGGCGCTCATGGCCAGCTCGCTGGCCTTCACGGCCGGGGGTATCCTGATGGGCTACCTGCTGGTGGATGCCATGCCAATGCCGGGCAAGACCATGAACGCGGTCCTGCTGGAGAATCTCTTCTCCTCCTGGAGGTTGGGCGGGCTCCCCCTGGGGCAGGTCGTCATCATCACGACCTTGCTCACGGAAACGGCCATCCTTTTCGTGGCGGCGCAGACGGGCTTCCTGGGCGGGCCTCCGGTCCTGGCCAACATGGCCGTGGACTCCTGGGCGCCCCGTATGTTCGCGCAGCTTTCGGAGCGTCTGGTGGCCAAGGACGGGGTCCTGCTCATGGGCGCCGCGGCCATCGCCGTGCTCTTCTACACCCGCGGCAACATCACGACCTTGGTGGTCATGTACTCCATCAACGTCTTCCTCACCTTCTCGCTGACCGAACTGGGCATGACGCGGCTTTGGAGCGGCCTGCGGGGCAAGGACCCGCGCTGGAAGGTCCAGTTGCCCATCCATGTCACGGGACTGGTCATGTGCGTGTGCATCCTCGGCGTGACCCTCTACGAGAAATTCTCGGAGGGCGGCTGGGTCACCGCGGCCATCACCGGCTGCGCCATCGGCCTGTGCCTCCTCATCCGGCGCCATTACAATGCGGTCCGCTTCGAGATGCGGCGGCTCGACAGCCTGCTGGATATCCCCGTGCCCACCAACGGGCCGGCCTTGCCGGAACTGGACAAGACGGCGCCGACCGCGGTGGTCATGGTGGGCGGCTTCTCCGGCTTCGGCTTGCACCAGGTCCTCTCCATCCAGAGGCTGTTCCCTAACCACTTCAAGACCTTCGTCTTCCTATCCGTAGGCGTGGTGGATTCGGGCAACTTCAAGGGCTCCTCCGAGATCCAGCGGCTGGAGGAGCGCACCTCCGGGGAGCTGCAGCGCTACGTGGACTGGTGCCGGGCCCACGGCTTCCAGGCCGCCTACCGTTTCGCCCTGGACACGGAGACCGTCCCCGCCCTGGAGAGATTGTGCCTGGAGGTGGGCAAGGAGTTCCCGCGCGCCATCTTCTTCTCGGGCAAGCTCATCTTCAAAGAGGAGAAGTTCACCCAGCGCTTCCTGCACAACGAGACCGCCCTGGCCATCCAGCGGCGCCTGCAGTTCGACGGCCTGCAGACCGTGGTCCTGCCTATCCGGGCCTGACCGCGGATTTGGTATAATCACTTAGCACAGCCTAAAGCCGATGCCTACGGCATCGGCTGCGGGGGACCCAAACTCCCCGGAAGTCACGGGGATGGGGCGCAGGGCGCGAGAAAAGCGCGTCCAGGTCACTTCCATGACCCAGCCCGTCAGCTAACCTCGCCGGCATTTGGAAGGGTGATCCTGCCGACCGCCGTCGCGGCCCTGGGTCCCCAGGGAGAGCGACTCGCATGTTCGACCGGCTCCGGCTCCTGCTGTTCGGCGCGCCCCGCGACCTCAACGACCCGCAACTCTATCATAGGGTCTCTTTGGTCGCCTTCTTGGCCTGGGTCGGCTTGGGCGCGGATGGGCTGTCCTCCTCCTGCTACGGCCCGGACGAGGCATTCCGCGCTTTGGGCCCGCACTCGCATCTTGCCATCCTGCTGGCCCTGATGACGGCCGTCACCATCGGTGTCATAGCCATCGCCTACTCCAACGTCATCGAGCATTTCCCGGGCGGCGGAGGCGGCTACCTGGTGGCGACCAAGCTCCTGGGCGAGAAGGCCGGGGTGGTGTCCGGCTGCGCCTTGCTCGTGGACTATGTCCTGACCATCGCGGTGTCCATCGCCAGCGGCTGCGACGCCCTCTGGTCCTTCCTGCCTCCGCAGTGGGCGGCCTACAAGCTCTGGGCGGAATTCGCGGTCCTGGTATTCCTCGTGGTCCTGAACATGCGCGGCGTGAAGGAATCCGTCACATTCCTGGTCCCCATCTTCCTGCTCTTCGTCGCCAGCCACGTCTTCCTCATCCTCTACGCCTTGGGCAGCCATCTGACCGGCCTGCCCGCCATAGTCCATGGCGCCGCCTCGGACCTGCACACATCGGTCCGTTCGATCGGGCCCTTGGCCGTGGGCCTCATCCTCCTGCGCGCCTACTCCATGGGCGGCGGGACCTACACGGGCATCGAGGCCGTGTCCAACGGCATCAGCATCCTCCGCGAGCCCCGGGTGCAGACCGGCAAGAGGACCATGGCGCTCATGGCCGGGTCCTTGGCCTTCACGGCCGGGGGCATCCTGCTGGCCTATCTGCTGGTCGAAGCGGTGCCGGAGGCGGGCAAGACCATGAACGCGGTCCTGCTGGAGCGGCTCTTCGGCTCCTGGAACCTCGGTCCGCTGCCTCTGGGCAAGGGCATCGTGATAACGACCTTGGTCTCCGAGGCGGTGCTCCTTTTCGTCGCCGCACAGACCGGATTCCTGGATGGGCCGCGCGTGCTGGCGAACATGGCCGTGGACTCCTGGGTGCCCCGCCGCTTCTCCCAGCTCTCCGAGCGCCTAGTCACCAAGGACGGCATCCTGCTCATGGGCGCCGCGGCCATCGCCGTGCTCTTCTACACCCGCGGCGACATCACCATGCTGGTGGTCATGTATTCCATAAACGTCTTCCTCACCTTCTCGCTGACCGAACTGGGCATGGCCCGGCACTGGCTCAAGGAGCGGCAGACACAGCCGCGCTGGAAGAGCCAGTTCGCCATCCAGGCCGCGGGCTTGGTCATGTGCCTGAGCATCCTCGGCGTCACTCTTTACGAGAAGTTCTCGGAGGGCGGCTGGGTCACGGCGGCCATCACCTGCGGGGTTATAGCCATCTGCTTCCTCATCCGCCGACACTATAACAAGGTGCGCTATGAGATGCGGCGGCTCGACAGCCTGCTCGACATCCCGGTGCCGCAGGACCAGCGCGAGCTCCCGCCCTTGGACAAGAAGGCGCCGACCGCGGTGGTCATGGTGGGGGGCTTCTCCGGCTTCGGCCTGCACCAGATACTCTCCATCCAGAAGCTGTTCCCCCAATACTTCAAGAACTTCGTTTTCCTGTCCGTGGGCGTGGTGGATTCCGGGAATTTCAAGGGTTCCTCGGAGATTCAACGGCTCGAGGAGCGGACCGGCCAGGAACTGCAGCGCTATGTGGACTGGTGCCAGGCCCACGGCTTTCCCGCCGCCTACCGCTTCGCCATGGACACGGAGGCCGTCGCCGCGCTCGAGGAACTCTGCCGCGAGGTCTTTCGCGAGTTCCCGCGCGCCATCTTCTTCACCGGCAAGCTGATCTTCAAAGAGGAGAAGTTCACCCACCAACTCCTGCACAACGACACGGCCTTCGCCATCCAGAGGCGCCTGCAGTTCGACGGCCTGCAGACCGTGATCCTGCCCATCCGGGCCGGTTGACGATCAATCGCTCGGCGCTTCGAGCCGGTAGCCGACTCCGGGCTCGGTCTTGATATGGCGCGGCCTCACCGGGTCGCCCTCGATCCTGTGCCTGAGCTGATGCACGCAGATGCGCACGGATTCGGGACTGGCATCGCCTGCTTCATGCCAGACCTCCCTGATGAGCTGCTTCTGAACCACGACGCGGCCGGCGTTGCGGACCAGCACCGCCAGGAGTTCGTATTGGAGGGGGGACAGGCGCACTTCCTTCTTGCGGACCCACACGCGGCGCGCGGCCAGGTCCACTTTAAGGCCTTCGTGCTCATAGACCGGCGGCTGGTCCTCCGGTCTTTGTTCAGCATGGCGGAAGGCCACGCGCATGCGCGCCAAGAGCTCTTCTACTCCGAACGGCTTGGTCAGATAGTCATCCGCGCCCGCGTCGAGCCCTGCGATCTTGTCGTTTTCCTGGCCCCGGGCGGAGAGGATGATGACCGGAGCCGCGGTCCATTGGCGCAGGCGCTTCAAGACATCGATGCCGTCCATGTCCGGAAGCATCAGGTCGAGGAGGACCATGTCGGGCTTGCGCGCGGCGGCCGATTCCAAGGCGCTGCGGCCATCGGTGGCTTCGATGACGCGGAAGCCGTTCTCCTGCAGCGCCGAGCGCAGGAAGCGCAGGATCGGCAGCTCGTCTTCTACCACCAGGACCGTCCGCTCACTCGCGGCCATGAGCCCCTCCCAGCGGCAGTGTGAAGCGGAATACGGCTCCGCCTCCGGCGCGGTTCTCCGCCCAGATCTTGCCGCCATGGGCTTCGACCACGGCACGACAGATGGCGAGGCCCAAGCCGGCCCCGGCCGAGGCTGATTTGGCGTGATAGAACTTCTCGAACACCTGCTCCTGCTCGCCTGCCGCCAAGCCGGGGCCGCGGTCCGCCACTTCGATCCGCACCGAATCATTCTCAAGCCTTGCTGAGAGCGCTATGGCCGTGCCGGCCGGGGTATGGCGGGCGGCGTTCTCCAGCAGATTGACGAAGACCTGTTCCATCAGCACGCTGTCGAGCGGGACCATGGGCAGGTCCTCGGGGATGCCCGTGGCCACCTCTCGTCCGGTCAGGGACTTCTCCACTCGCCCCAAAGAAGTGCCCACCAGATCCTCGATGGAGTGCGGCTCCTTGCGCAACTGGATATTGCCGGAGGTCAGACGCGTGGTCTCGATGAGGTTGTGCACGAGCCGGGAGAGCCGTTCCCCCTCCTCCCGGATATTCTCCAGGAGCTCCCGTTCATTATCGCCCCTCTGCGCGCCGCTCTGGAGCAGGCTGCTTGCCGAGCCGATGATGGCCGCAAGAGGCGTGCGCAAATCGTGGGACACCGAGCTCAACAGCGAACTGCGCAGGCGTTCCTTCTCCGCGTCCAGTTGGGCCTGCTTGGCGTTGTCCTGCAGGCGGTCGACTTCGAGCGCCAGGGCCAACTGGTGCGCGAAGGACTCCAGCAGGAGCATCTGATCCGGGATGAGCAGGCGCTCGCGCACCCGGGGCCGCACGCGCAGGACTCCCACGGAGCCTTCCGCGCCGATGAGCGGGGCGTAGAGCGCGTCTACGACCGGCAAGGTCTGCGTGCCCAGCCCCGCCGACTGGCCGAGGTCGAAGACCCACTGCGCCACGCTGCGCTCTTTCTCATCGAGCTCCCGCTTGGCGCCCGAGGCGGCTTTCACCTCGAGCCGGCCGTCCGGTCCCGACATCAAGGCGATGATCTCGCTGTCGAAGACCTGCGCCACATGGCGCACGGCCACCTCCAGGATGGCGTCCACGCCGCGGGTGCTGGCGAGCTGGCGGCTCAGGGCGTGCATCATGGCCGTGCGCATCTCGCCGAGCCGGGCCGACTCGGCCTGGGCCCGCATGCGCACGGTCAGCTGACTGATGATCAGGGCCAAGACGAACATGACCAGGAAGGTCAGCAGGTATTGGGTATCCGAGACCGAGAGGCTGAACCGAGGCGGCACGAAGCAGAAGTCGAAGGCCAGGACGCCCAGCGCGGCGGAAAGGATGGCGGGCCCGCGGTGTCCCCGCGTCGCGACCAGAAGGGTGCCGAGGAGATAGACCATGACGAGGTTCGCCAAGGAGACGAAGGGGAACATCCCGAAACAGGCCGCGGTGCAGACTGCCACGGCCAAGGCGCAGACGCCATATTCCGTGGTCGGTGCGAACCTGGGAGTCAGGACGCCCGGGGAGGGAGCCGCGGGGCCCGGCTCGCCGCGGATCACGTAGACGTCGATATCTCCGCTGCGGCGTATGAGATCGTCTACGACGCTGCCGGTCATGAGTTCCAGCCAGCGGGGGCGCCCCGTCTTGCCTACGATGATCTTCGTGACGTTGCGTTGCCGCGCCAGGTCCAAAGTCCCTTCCACTACGTCGCGTGAGGACAGGGACAAGGTCTCCGCGCCCAGACGCTCGGCCAGGCGCAAGTTCTCGATGGCGCCGGCGTGCGCGGCCTCCGAGAGCGCCTGCCGCTGGGACTCCACGAAGACCGCGAGCCACTGGGCGCGCAGTCCGGCGGCCAAGCGCTTGGCCGCGCGCACGAGCTTCGCGGAATTGGGCCCGGGGCCCACGCAGACCAGCAGGCGTTCCGCCGTCGGCCAGATCGTGCCCGGCGCCTGCCGGCGGCGCTGCTCCTCGACGCTCACGCCGACGCCCTCGGCGGTGGCGCGCAGGGAGAGTTCGCGCAGGGCGTTCAAGTTCGAGAGCTTGAAGAAGCTCTCGACGGCGCGGGCGGCCTGCTCCGGGATGTAGACCTTGCCCTCGCGCAGGCGTACCAGGAGTTCCTCCGGCGGCAGGTCCACCAGTTCCACGTCGGCGCGCTCCAGCACGGAATCCGGGACCGTCTCCTGGACAATCACGCCCGTGATCTGAGCGACCACGTCGTTGAGGCTCTCCAGGTGCTGGACGTTGAGGGTGCTGTAGACGTCGAAGCCCCGGTCGAGCAGCTCCGCCACGTCCTGCCAGCGTTTGGCGTGGCGGCAGCCCGGGGCGTTGGTGTGGGCCAATTCGTCGATGAGCATGAGGGCGGGCTTGCGCAAAAGAGCGCCATCGATGTCGAATTCCGTGAGCTTGACGCCCCGGTGGTCGATGCTCTTGCGGGGCAATATCTCCAGCCCCTGGAGCAAGGCCTCGGTCTCCTGGCGCCCATGCGTCTCGACCAGGCCGATAAGCACGTCGACACCCTCGGCCTTCCTGCCCTGGGCGGCTTGCAGCATGGAGTAAGTCTTTCCGACTCCGGGCGCGGCGCCCAGGAATACCTTGAGGCGGCCTCTGCCGTGCCGAGCCTGGTCCTGTCTGGCCTCGGCCAGGAATGCTTCAGGTGAGGGGCGCCTTGGTTCCATCAGGCCCCCATTCAACCGCTTTTATGCATATTATTCAATTCGAGATTCAATTCCAGGACGTTGACCGCCGGTTCGCCAAGGATGCCGAGCCACCGGCCTTGGGTGTGCCGCTCGATGAGGAGCCGTATATCCTCCTCGGGGATGCCGCGATGACCGGCCACCCGGCGGGCCTGATAATACGCGGCTGCCGGGCTGATGTGCGGGTCCAGGCCGCTGGCCGAAGCCGTGACCAAGTCCACTGGGATCGGGTCCGTGTTGCCGCGGTCCGCGTCCTTGAGCGCCTGGATGCGCGCCTGCACCGCCTTGAGCAAAGCGGGATTGAGAGGGCCGAGGTTCGAGCCTGAGGAATTGGAGGCGTTGTATGGCACGTCCGTGGCCGAGAGGCGTCCCCAGAAGAATTTCGGGTCATCGAAGGGCTGGCCTATGAGCTGGGAGCCTGCCGGCTTGCCCTCTCGCAGCAAAAAGCTCCCGTTGGCCTGCCGGGCCAGGCACAGCTGCGCCACGGCGGTGACGGCGAGCGGGTAGATGAGCCCGGTCAAAGCCGACAGGACGGCCAGGGCCAGGATCGCGGTCTTCAATTGTCTGATGAACATGATTCCCTCTATATGAGATGCAGCGCCACGAGCAGCATGTCGATGAGCTTGATGCCGACGAAGGGCGCGATGATGCCGCCCACCCCGTAGATGAGGATATGGTCCCGCAGGAGACGGACCGCGGGCACGGCACGGTAGCGGACTCCCTTGAGGGCCAGAGGGATGAGCAGGATGATGACGAGGGCATTGAAGATCACGGCCGAGAGGATGGCGCTCTCGGGCGTGGACAGATGCATGATGTTAAGCACCTTCAAGGCGGGATAAGTGCCGGCGAAGGCGGCCGGGATGATGGCGAAGTACTTTGACACGTCGTTGGCCACGCTGAAGGTGGTCAGGGCTCCTCGCGTGATCAAAAGCTGCTTGCCGATCTCCACGATCTCGATGAGCTTGGTGGGGTTGGAGTCGAGGTCCACCATGTTGCCCGCTTCCTTGGCCGCCTGCGTGCCCGCGTTCATGGCCACGGCCACGTCCGCCTGCGCCAGGGCCGGGGCGTCGTTGGTGCCGTCTCCGGCCATGGCCACCAGGCGTCCGCCGCGCTGGGCCTCGCGGATGAGTTCGAGCTTGGCCTCGGGCGTGGCCTGCGCGAGGAAGTCGTCCACGCCGGCCTCGGCCGCGATGGCTGCCGCGGTCATGGCATTGTCGCCGGTGATCATCACGGTCTTGATGCCCATGGCCCGCAGTTGGGCGAAGCGCTCCCGGATGCCGCCCTTGACGATGTCTTTGAGGTGGATGACTCCCAGGACCTGCTGGCGGTCCGCGACGACCAAGGGCGTGCCGCCGTCCTTGGCGATGCGCTCCACGCTGGCCGTGACCTCGGCGGACATGCTGCCGCCCCGTTCCTTGACGTAAGCGGCGATGGCGTCCGTCGCGCCTTTGCGGATATTACGCCCGTCGTGGAGGTCCACGCCGCTCATGCGGGTCTGGGCCGAGAATGGGATGAAGGCCGCGCCCAGGTCGTGGATGCGGCGCTCGCGGATGCCGTATTTGTCCTTGGCCAGGACCACGATGCTGCGGCCTTCCGGCGTCTCGTCCGACAGCGAGGCTATCTGCGCCGCGTCAGCCAGCGTTTCGGTCGTCACGCCCTGGGCCGGCAGGAAAGCCACGGCCTGCCGGTTGCCCAGCGTGATGGTCCCGGTCTTGTCGAGCAGGAGCACGTCCACGTCGCCCGCCGCCTCCACCGCGCGGCCGGACGTGGCGATGACGTTGGCCTGGATCATCCGGTCCATGCCCGCTATGCCGATGGCGGCCAAGAGCCCGCCGATGGTGGTGGGGATCAGGCAGACCAAAAGCGCCACCAAAGCGGTCACGGTGACCGCGCTGCCCCGGCCGGCCGCGCCCACGCTGAAGAGCGAATAGGGCAGCAAGGTCGCGGTGGCCAGGAGGAAGATGATGGTCATGCCCGCGAGGAGTATGCTCAGGGCGATCTCGTTGGGGGTCTTCTGCCTCTTGGCTCCTTCCACCATGGCGATCATCTGGTCGAGGAAGGTCTCCCCGGGATTGGCCGTGACGCGCACCACCAGCCAGTCCGAGAGCACCGTGGTCCCGCCGGTCACCGCGCTGCGGTCGCCGCCGCTCTCGCGGATGACCGGGGCGCTCTCCCCGGTGATGGCCGCCTCGTTGACCGAGGCCACGCCCTCGATGACCTCGCCGTCCATGGGGATGATGTCTCCGGCCTCGACGAGCACGAAATCGCCCTTGCGCAGCTCGCCGGAATAGACCTTCGCCGCAGCGGCGTCGCGCTTGGGCCCTGCGAGCTTCTTGGCGAAGACGCTCTGTCGCGACTCGCGCAAGGTGGCGGCCTGGGCCTTGCCGCGGCCCTCGGCCATGGCCTCGGCGAAATTCGCGAAGACCACGGTGAACCACAGCCAGACCGAGATGCCCAGGATGAAGCCGGCCGAGGCTTCGCCATGGCCGAGCCAGGCTTGGAAGAAGAGGCCCGTCGTGAGCAGGCTTCCCACTTCCACCACGAACATGACGGGATTCTTGATCTGGTGGCGGGGATCGAGCTTGCGGAAGGAATCCAGGGCCGCCGGCCAGACGATGGCGGGATCGAACAGCTTCTTCGGCTGGTGCGTATGGATCATATCAGCTCCCGAGCATCATGAGATTCTCCGCGATCGGCCCCAAGGCCAGCGCCGGGAAGTAGGTGAGAGCGCCCACGAAGATGACGATTCCCACCAAGAAGAAGACGAACAGCGGGGTGTGCGTGGGCAAGGTCCCGGCGCTCTCCGGCACATGCTTCTTGCGCGCCAAGGACCCGGCGATGGCCAGCACCGGCAGCGCGATCCAGAAGCGGCCTAGGAACATGGCCAGAGCCAGGATGACGTTGTAGAACAGCGTGTTGACCGAGAGCCCGGCGAAGGCGCTGCCGTTGTTGTTGGTCGCGGAGGTGAAGGCGTAAAGGATCTCGCTGAACCCGTGCGGGCCGGGGTTGGCAATGCCGGCTTTGCCCGCGGCCGTCAGCACGCCGATCGCGGTCCCGACCAGCACGACCGAGGGCGTGACCAGGACGCCGATGGAAGCCATCTTCATCTCGTAGGCTTCGATCTTCTTGCCCAGGTACTCCGGCGTGCGGCCGACCATAAGCCCGGCCAGAAACACCGCGATGATGGCATAGAGGAGCATCCCGTAGAGCCCGGAGCCCACCCCGCCGTAGACCACCTCGCCCAACTGCATCATGAACAGGGGGACCATGCCCCCGAGCGGGGTGAACGAGTCGTGCATAGAGTCGACCGCTCCGCAGGACGCCGCGGTGGTCGCGGTGGCGAAGACGGCCGTGTCCGCGATGCCGAACCGGGCTTCCTTGCCCTCCATGTTTCCGCCGGGCTGCAGGGCCGAGGCGGCCTGGTCCACGCCCAGCGGGGAGAAAGCGGGATTGCCCCGCTGTTCCATGACCACGCAGAACCACATCAGGGGCACGAAGATGATCGTCATGGCCGCTAAAAGGGCCCAGCCTTGGCGCTTGTCCCCGACCATTTGGCCGAAGACGTGGCACAGCGCCGCGCCGATGAGGAGGAGCCCCACCGTTTCTAGGAAATTAGTCAGGGGCGTCGGGTTCTCGAAAGGATGCGCGGAGTTCGCGTTGAAATAGCCTCCGCCGTTGGTGCCGAGCATCTTGATGGCTTCCTGGGAGGCCACGGGTCCCAGGGCGATGATCTGCTCGCTCACGGCCTTGCCGTTGGCGTCCTTGGTCGCCTGCAGGAGCGGGATCGTGGCGCTGGGCTTGAGCGTCTGGGGCGAGCCCTGCCAGACCAGGACGATGGCGAAGACCGCGGACATGGGCAGGAGTATGTAGAGCGTGGTGCGCACCATATCCACCCAGAAATTGCCGATGGTCTGCATCTGTTTGCGCGCGAACCCCCGGATGAGGGCGACCGCCACCGCGATTCCGGTGGCCGCGGAGAGGAAATTCTGCACCGTGAGCGCGAGCATCTGGGTGAGATAGCTCATGGTGGTCTCGCCGGTATAGTCCTGCCAGTTCGTGTTCGTGACGAAGCTGACCGCGGTATTGAAGGAAGAGTCCGGGGCTACCGGGCCCAGGTGCATGGGGTTCAAAGGCAGATGCTGCTGGACGCGCTGGATGAGATAGACCGCGAAGATCCCCGCGGCGTTCAAAAGCAGCATGGCCAAGGCATAGGTCTGCCAGGACATCTCCTCGTCTGGATTGGTGCCGCAGAGGCGATAGATGAGCCGCTCGATGGGACCCAACGCACGCCCTAGGCCCGGGGCGCGGCCCTCATAGACGCGAGCCATGTAGGTCCCGAGGGGCTTGGACAGCGCCAGGAGCGCGGCCAAGTACACGGCGCACTGCAGGAGGTTGTTGGCGTTCATTCGAATATCTCCGGCTTGAGCAAGGCGGCAAGGAGGTAAAGGAACAGCAGGACGCTGACGATCCCTCCGATCCAATATGTGGCGGTCATGGGCTGCCTCCTAGAGTATCTCGAAGAGCCGGATCAGCGCCAGAGACCCGCCGACCAAGGCCGCGATGATGGCGATGAAAAGTATGTCCATGGGATATCCTCTGCTATCGCGGGTTGGCGGGGGCAGCGGCGATGGGTTCCTGCTGGATGGCTTGCTCCAAGGCGGCCAACGCATCCTGACAGACCGACGTCACCTTGCGTTTCTGATTCAGGGAGATGGCGAGAGACCGGACATTGGTGTTCGCTCGGGAAAGCTTGAGGATCTGCGTTTTCAAACCGCTGAACTGACCGTAGCATGACGCGGCGGCCTTAAGATTGGGGTTCCTGCCGGCCTTGAGGAGAACGGCCAGACTATCCAGATCTTTGCGTACTTCGCGGTCCTCGATCGCCATCAGGGTTTCCAGGTCGCCCATCTTCCGGGGGCTCTCCTCGGCGATGTGCGGCGGCAGCAAAGTCTGGATGCGCAAAGCTCTGATCCGCGCATCGTTGGCCAGCAGGACGATTCGCCTGGCCTCGGCGGATGCGCCTTCGGCATTGGGGGTCACGACGCGGAGAAGCGCCGCGTCCATTCCCTTGAGGGCCTCGGCGGCCGGACCAAAGGCGAGGCTGTAAGCCTTGAGGTTGGTGTTCTGCACCGCCAAGTCCAACAACTCTTTGTCGACGCGCTGAAGCTCGGTGAACGCGCGGGAGAATCGCTCCAGCAGTTCCTCTTCGTCCTTCGAGCCGCTCGCCTGCAGCAGTCCGAGCAACTCCTGGCGTGTGCGCACCAGCGCCGACGTGGCCGACCGGGATTGCGCCGCGAACGTCTGCGAGTCCTGATCGGTCGTGGCCATGACGGCGCTCTTTTCCGCCTCGGCGGACGAAGCCAGAGCCGAGCGCATCTGCCCCACTAATGCGATCCGCCTGGCTTGGCGGGCGAGTTGCTCCGCGGGATTCTGCTCCTTGTGGAAATGAAAGATCACCAGCATGATCCCCAGTTGGATCACGACTCCAACAGCCATCCAGATGGAGAACTTAAGGCCGGGCTTCATTGTCATCGCAATCTCTATACGGGCAGTTCAGCGAGGATGGCGCGGAACTCGGCGGCAGAAGCGGCTTTATTCAGCCGCCGCAACACCTTCTTATCCAGCGCCATCCGGCTCAAAGCCGCCAACACCGCCAAGTGCGACTTGGGGTCAGCGGCTGGCACGGCCAGCAGAAATATCAATGTGACCGGGTTGCCGTCCGCGGATTTGAAATCAATGGGTTGTGCCGCCCGGGCAACGGCCAAATATGCGGAATTAATCTGAGCCGTGCGAGCATGCGGAATGGCGACACCGTTGCCGATGCCGGTGGAGCCGGCGGCCTCGCGGGAGAGGATGGCGGCCTTCAGATCATCGCCACCTTTGGGAACTCCCGGCAAGTCCAAGGCATCGACAAGTAGCGAGACAGTATGCTCGCGGCTTGTGACGTGCAGCGGGACCACGACGGAATTCGGGCGCAGCAGGTCTGAGAGCATCATCAAGTATAGGGTAACCCTGCCCGGCGTTAAGAATCCATTATCGGGGCGTTATGAGGATGTTATCAGCCGGGACTTGGTATCATAGGCGCTGATGATCCTGGTCCTGAGCCTCAACACCGCGCTCGACAAGACCCTGCTCCTGGGGCGCTTGGCTCGCGGCCGGCGCCATCTCCCCGCGCAGAACCTGGACCTGGCCGGGGGCAAGGGCGTCAACGCGGCGCGCGCCCTGCGGCGGCTGGGCCGCCAGGCCCGCGTGCTGGGACTGCTGGCCGGCCACACCGGGCGGCACATCGCCGGGCTGCTGGCCGACGAAGGCGTGCCCGCGGATTGGGTCTGGCTGCCGCGCGGCGAGTCCCGGACCTGCCTGACCGTGGTCCACGGCGGCATGCTGCCGACCGAGATCAACGAGGCGGGTCCGGCCGTGCCGCGGGCCAGCCTGGCGCGCCTGGAGGCTTTGCTGCGCCGGCGCTTAAAGGGCTGCCGCTTCCTTCTGCTCTGCGGCCGCCTTCCGCCGGGGGTCCCGGCGGACTACTACGGCCGGCTCATCCGTCTGGCGCGCAGCCGGGGAGTCCCGACCGCCCTGGACGCGAGCGCGCCGGCTCTGGCCCCGGGCCTGGCCGCCGGCCCGGACCTGGTCAAGCCCAATGCCGTGGAGCTCGCGGAGCTGGGCCTTTCCGCGCGGCCGAGACACTGGAAAGCCTCCTTGGAGCGCCTCGGCGCTATGGGCGCCAAGGAGGTGTTCGTGACCTTGGGCCCTTTGGGAGCTTTAATGAAGACCGGGTCCCAGGCCCTGCACGCTTCAGGGCCCAGGTTCCGGGGCTGCCCCCTGGGTTCCGGGGACACCTTCCTAGCCGCCGCGGTGCACGGCCTGTTGGCGGGCTGGCCTGCCGAGCGCAGGCTCGCTTTCGCGGTAGCGGCCGCTTCCGCCAACGTGCGCACCCTCGGCGCGGGCGTATTCCTTAAGAAGCACCTCCGCGCGCTCCTGCCCAAGGTCCGGGTCCGGCGGCTCCAGGCCTAGGCTTTTTGGGCCCCTTTCCGGTACCCAAAGTCCTAAATCAGCCTGGGCCCATTTGCAGGCCCTTCGTGGCCCAGCCGGCCCAGGGCGGCTTCCGGGCAAGGGATGTATACTGGGACCATGATGAATAAGACGATCTTGATGGCGCTGATGCTCCTCCCCTCTTTCGCGTCCGCGGCTTCGGCTTGGGACAAGATCTCCGGACAGAACGCCGGCGTCCGGGAGAAGCTCTTCGTGGTCGTGCGCTCCCAGCAGGAATGGGGCGCCCTCTGGATCAAGCACACCGGCGGCAAGCCCCAGGCCCGGCCGGCCGTCGATTTCACCAAAGAGATGGTGGTGGCCGTGTTCCTGGGCGAGCGCCGCACCGGCGGCTACAAGGTCGAGATCACGCTCATGGCCGACCCGCTGGAGCCCAAGAGCCGCGTGGTGGTCTTCTACCGCGAGGTCCCGCCCGCCGGCAACAGCTTCAACGTGCAGATGGTCTCGCAGCCTTACGTGATGGTCAAGATCCCCCGCAAGCCCAAGGTGGATTTCGAGGAAGACGGGACCATGTCCATCCCCGAACTGCAATCCGCGCCGCAGAGCGTCTTCTCCCCCGAGGAGAAGATGCACATCCAGAAGACCATGGACGGCCTGCAGTCCATGGCCGCGGACTCCCAGGCCCTCTTCAAGTAACCAGCAGGCCTCTAGCCGCGCCCCCGCCTCTTCGACCAGCGGAGCTCTTCAGCTATGCGGCTGAGCAGGCACACGGCCCCCTCGAAGCCCAGATAGGGGCGGTCGTGGAAGGCGTGGCTGTGGTAGGATGGGAAACCGAGCTCGACCGCGCGCCGGCCGTCTCTGCCCTCCTGGCGCTGCTGCTGGGCGCCGAGCATGCAATCGAACCCGTCCGCTTCGGACCAGCCGCGCATGAGCTCCGCGTAGCTCGCCTCGGTCGGGGCCTCGTGCACGGGGAACGGCAGGTCGTCCCAGGCGCCGAGTTCCCGCCGGTGCTGAGGCCCCGCCATGGCGACGGCCCCCACCATGCGCCCGCCGACCTCCGAGAGCTGGCGGGCCAGGGGCCGCACCAGGACGGGGTCTCCGGTGAACACGAAAGTCGAGTGCAGGAACAGCTCCTCCACTGCCCATTCGAGCCGGGGCAGCAGGCGCGCGAGTTCCTGGTCGGCGAAGGCCTGCGCTTGCGCCTGGCGGCCCACGGCCGCTCCCACCTTGACCAGCCAGTCCGCCGAGGCGCCCAGGCCGAGCGGCAGCCCGCACTCGACTACAGGCACCCCGAGCCGCCCGGCGAGGCGGGCCGCCGCTTCGCGACCGTAAGGCAGCGACAGGATACTGCCCGCGCTCGCCGCGGCGCTGAGCCCCCCGAGGTCGGTGCCGCCCGGCCACACCGAGACCAGGTTGAGGCCGATGGCCGCCAGCATGCGCCGGAGCTCCAGGAGGTTGGCGGCATGGTCGCGCTCTCCGCGGTCGTGCATATAGCCCACGATGGCGACGTCCTCCGGCCGACGCTCGCGCTCCGGCAGGGGCATCCCCTTGGCCAAGGCCAGCAAGGTGTGGGCATAGCCGTCGAGCCAGTCGTCGGAGACGGCTCCCCCCAGGACCGGGAAGAAGGGGACCTTAGGCTTGGGCTCGAGGCCGCGCCAGACCGTCTCATAGGGCGCGCCCGATATCCGCGCCATGGGGTAACCCGCGGCCAGGACCGCGCCGCAGCCGGGGACCGCCGCCAGCCTGCCCAGCCGGAGCGCGAGATCCTTCAGGTTGCCCGAGACGACCAGTTCAGTCATGGTGCCCGAGACCTGGACCCGGTCGGCGCCCCCGCTGTCCCAGAGCGTCGAGGTCGCGTCGTGGCTGCCTTGGATGAATCCCGGCCGCCAGAGCGCGCAGGTCGGAGCGTCGAGCAGGAGGAAGGCGTCGCTCACCGCGTTGACGGCGAGCTCGACTCCGGTGGAGTAGGGGTGGTTGAGCACCGCCGTGGGGCCCGGTGTCTTCATGGATCTCCTCGCAGGCGCCTTGAGTTCTCGCGGAAGAACGGCAGCTCGCAGCGCTCCACCAGCCGCCTGAGGCTGCGCAGCGCGCCGGCCAATCCCATCTCCAGGTCTCTCAGCGAGAATCCCGCCAGGCCGTTGCGAGTGAGGCGGCGGTCGTTCCTGACGTTCGAGTAGACGATGGCCAGCCCTCCCTTCCGGAAGCTCTGGAGCAGCTCGTCGGGGCCGCTGAACGGGACCACGCGGTGCCGGTCAGCTTCCGGCAGGCCGGCGAGCAAAGACGCCAGGGTCGGGTCATCGGGCCGGCCGCTCTCCCGGAACGCCAGGAAATCGAGGCCGAACCCCATCTCGGCCAGCAGGGCCGGCACCTGGACCCCGCCGGAGAGCCCGGGGTCGGCCAGCCGCGCCGCGTCGCCGGGCCCCACCACGAAGCCGGCCCGATGCGCGGCGGCGCGTTGGCGCAGACGGTCCCACTCCGGCTGGAACGTCTTGTCGAGCCCGGCCAGCGAGGACTCCAGGCGGGCCGCCACGGCGCCTCCCAGACAGGTACCGACCTCGCGCAGCCATCTCAGCGCGCCGTCCCGGCCGTAGGGCGCGCAGCCCTGCATCGTGCGCAGACCTTGGGCCTCGACGAGCACCTCGTAGACCTCGCGGTAGTAGGCGTTGGGCATGAGGACCTGCACCGCGGCCTTCCGGTAATCGGCCAGGCTCTCCGGGGAGACCTCGGGCAGGATGGCGGCGTTGAGCTCGGCGCCGATGTCGGCGAGCAGGCTCACGAGCTCGTCGCGGCCGCGCGTGCGCCGGAAGCCCGCGAGATTGAAGCGGCCGTCCTGAGCCCGGGAAGGGGTCGGGGGCGCGGCGGAGAGCTCCTTGAGGATATGCCGGGAGAGGCTCTCTTGATGGCAGTTCACGGAAGACATGTCGCTGAACACGACCTTCCGCCCGGTCCGCTCCTGGAACCGCGCCAGCGGCCCCCGCACGTCGTCGCCGGTCATCATGGGGATGCAGCAGTTGTAGAACTGGAGGCTGAGCCGCGAGGGGTCGTCCTGGAGGAGTTCCAGGATGCCTTCGACCTTGCGCACCCCCGTGCCGTGGATCACGTCCTGGTCGTCGATCAAGGCCAGGTACTCCGGGGGCCCGCCGGTCGGGCTCGCGCCGCCCGCGTCCTTGGTGAACGCCCAGGGGGTCTGGGCGACGCCGTCGATGTAAAGATGCCCTTTCTGGCACTCCAGGTCGCCGTAGCGGATGGAGCACGTAGCGCCCGAGAGCATATAGGCCCCCAGGAAGGTCTCTCCCGGGCACCACTCGATGGCCGAGAAACAGCAGAACTCCCGCCATTGGTCGGGATGGGCCCAGTCCTCGCAGTGGGGCCCCGGCAGGGGCGGCTCCTTCTCGCCCGGCGCGGACGCATGGGGGGCATGGAGGGGCTGGGCCGGCACGGCCCGCGACTCGACGAGCTTTAAGAAGCGCTCGAAGGGGGTGCCGTCGAGCCGGGCTCCCAGCCGCGCCAAGGCGAACTGGTGCAGCGCCGTGAAGCCTCCTTCCTGCGGTTGGGGGGAGAGCTTCAAGGTCCGGCCGTTGAAGGCCCACGGCTCGCCGCCGGCCGGGGACATGGCGAGCCAGGCCTCCGCGCCGGAGTCGTCTTGGAACACGAACCAGAGCACGGAATCGCTCTCGACTCCGACCCCGACCAGCCTGGCCCCGGCGCTTTCAGGGTCTCCGGCCAGGCCGAGATGCCTATCGATGAGGGCCAGGACCTGTTGCGGGGCGCGCCCTTTGCAATGGGGTAAGCCGGCCTTCGGGGCCTGGGCCGTCGGGCTCACTTCCGGGGGAGTTTCGGGCGTGATGGGATCCTCTTCCGCGCCGGCCGGACGGATTTCCTTGCGGCCGGCGGCTCGGCCTCGCTCAGGAACCGGTCCAGGGCCGCGTCGTCGAGCGGCTTGGGCAGGGGCAAGGCGGCGGGGTCGAGGCCGCGCAGCCTCTCGGCCAAGCGGGCGAACTCCGCGCTGACCTTGGACTTGGGCGCGAACTGGGAGACGGTCTGATTCGCGCGCTCCGCGCTGCGCACCAGAGGCTCGGCTCCGAAATTGGCCAGCAGGCTCGTCCCCAGGCGCTCCGCGAAGCTCTCCAGCACGCCTTGGGCCGCCTCGGCGTCGTAGCGGCAGTTGCCGATGAGCCCGGCCAGAACCGCTCCGCTGCCGGCGTAGGTGCAGACCATGCGCGCGAGGTTGTTGGCCGCGAAGAGCGACATCGGCTCGTCGGAGAGGACCACCGCCACTTTGCGCACGAAGCCGTTCCGCAGGGGCGCGGCGAAGCCGCCGCAGACGAGGTCCCCGAGCACGTCGAAGACCGCGACGTCGTAGCGGTCTTCCTCGAGCAGGCGCAGGCGCTCGAAGTGCTCCATGGCCATGATGATGCCGCGCCCCGCGCAGCCGACGCCGGGCACCGGCCCCCCGGTCTCCACGCAGTCGATGCCGTCGGCGGAGCGCTCGATGGCCTGGCGCGGGTCTCCCGGGAAGGCCACGTCCGCCACGCTGGTGCGGGCGCGCCGGCCCAGCAGCCGGAGCGTCGAGTCGCGCTTCGGGTCGCAGCCCACGTGGAACACGCGCAGGCCGCTCTTGGCGTAGAGGTAGCTGAGGTTGGTGGCTATGGTCGACTTGCCGCCGCCGCCCTTCCCGAACAGCGCTATCCGTTCCATTTTTCGCGCGCGGGGATGCCGCCCCCGCTGACGACAAGGTATGATAGCATCTTGCCTCGTCTGCCGAACTAAGCCCTCCGGCCCACTCCGGCTTGGGCCATCTACCCGAGAGGCGCTGGGTCTTTCGCCACTCGGCCGCCGCAGACCCCCTTGTTACACTCTCGCATATGCTCTCAGCGCGCAGGCCGGAGCTGCGGGTCGCGCTCTGCCTTCTGCTCGCGGGCGCGCAACTGGCGCCCGCCGCTCCCGCCGCGGCCGCCGTCATCCAGGCGCAAGGCGTCCGGACCGTCGCCGCCCCCGGCGTCAACGGCCTGCCCTTCTGGTCCGCCCCGGAGACACAGGCGGCTCTCCGCCTGGGCTCGGCGCTAGCCCCCGGCCTCTCCGGCAGCATCCCGGTCTTGCCCGCTCCCGCGGTCCGTGCCGAGACGAAGCTCGTCATAGCGGCCGTGCCGCAGGCCGCCGCGATCCCCGCATCAGTCGCCGCGCTCGCCGCCCCCGCGTCTGAAAACTCCCCGGTCTCCGTGGTCGCGGGTCTGGCCCGCACGGGGTCTGCGATCAGCGGCGAGCAGGATCGCGGCGGGGAGAAGACCGGCGCGGCCCTAGACTCCCTCTACAGCGGGCAGGCTCGGCCCGTCGCCGCGGAGCCCGCAGCCGTCGCCGCTGAGCCGCAGGCGGCCTCGGTCCCGGCTCTTTTCCCGGCGCGCCGCGCCGCGGTCGGCTTCGCCGATCCGGCCTCGCCGCGCATCGTCCGGATCATCGACGAAGCGGGACAGGACCCCCAGATCGAAGTCGGCGTCTCGGACCTGCTGCTCCCCGCGGACGCGCAGTCCCGTGCGGACTTGAGCCGCCAGGTCGCCCGGGAGGCCCTGGGCGCCCTCGGCTCGGAGGACCCGGCCGGCAGGCAGGCCGCCGCGCTCGCCGATTTCCTGCGCGACACCGCGGATTATCGCCCGGAGGGCGCGGTGTCGGCGCGCTTGGAGATGGACGGGCAGAATCATTTCCGGCTCGTCTTCGAGCGCGGCGACGGCGGCCGCAAGGTCCTGCTGGGGCAGTTCCTGCCCGGCACCGCGCCGGATGGCCGGACCGGACCCGCGGCCTTCATCGTCATGGGACCCGCCGAGGTCTCCGCGCACGACAAGGTCCGGCAGGACCACCCCGGCTACTGGCGGGAGTACGCGGGCGGGGGCCTGCGTCTGGAGTGGCGCTCTGTGGCGCGCGCCGAGAAGAAGGGCTGGGGGCCCTGGGCGTATGAGCTGGGGCTTCGGGACGCATCGCTGACGGAGCAGGCCTGGCGCGACGGCGGCTGGCAGGACGGGGAGACTCGGCCGGTCAAGACCGTGACCGCCGTGCAGACCCGATCCTGGCTGGGCCGCGCCGCGGCCGGGTTCTTGAAGGTCCCGGTCCTGGGCCACATCCTCAGATTCTCCGACGGCGTGGCCGAGACCGTCCTGACCGGGCTCATGATCGCCCAGCACATGCTCGCCGCCGCTTTCGGGGGCCCGCGCTGGCATCACATCGAAGCCGCCGCGGACTTGGCGAAGAACCCTTTGCTCAAGCTCCTGACGCGAGACCAATGGCATCTCGACCGGCTCAGCCCGGCGGCCCGGGAGAAGCTTTTGGCCAAGGTGCGCGAGGAGCGCGCCGCAGCCGTCGCCGGGCAGCTCTTCCCGGTCGCGCCCGAGCTGGTCCGGCAGCTCGTAGACGCCCCCATCGATGCGCGGGAGGCCGTGGCCGCCCTGCGCAGCCAATACGGCATAGGGACCTTCGGCAGGCGCCTCATCCACGCGGGCTCCGCGGCCAAGGGCTGGAAGAGCGCGGGGCTCATCGCCGCCGGGGTCTTGACCGGCGCCCTGGAAGGCGCGGCGGAGAGCGTGTGCAACCCGATCCTGTGGGCCATGCTGGGGCTGGGCTCGGCCGTGGGCGCGGCCGGCAAGGCGGCTCCGGCCCTCACGGCGTTGGGTGCGGCGCCCTGGGTCATGGCCTTCAGCGGCGACGCTCTCATGGGCCTCGCTCTGTTCTGCAGCGAGCTGGTGGCCACGGTGCGGGGAACCTCGGGCGCGCTCGCCGGCCTCTATGCCCTCAGGGCCGCCCATGCCACGGCCACGGCTCTTTGGTGGGGGCCCTGGCTCTTCTCCGCCACGGACCATGTGGGCCGCATGGTGCAGTTGACCGCCCGGGGCGAGTACGATAAGGACTACTTCAAGCAACTGAGCAAAGCCGGCACCGACGCTATCTACTACTTCGTCATCCCTTGAGCTGAGTCCTTCAGCCCAATAACTCTTAGGCCTTCTACCTTGACGGCCTTGGGCCTTTCGCTTCTTCGGGCGCCGCGCGCGTTCGTGATAGACTCTGCCCATATGACCACCTCTCGCCGGCCTTGGCTCAGGGTCCCCCTTTGCTCGCTCCTCGCGGTCTCCGGGCTATCTCCCGCGGCTCCGGCCTTCTCCGCCACTGTCCAGACTCAGAGCGCGGTGCAGAGCGCCGTGCCCCGCATCGGAGGCATCCCCGTCTGGTCGAACCCGGGCGGCCTCGGCTCACCCCAGCTGGGCGGCTCCTTGCTGGCCCCGAGCCTGCTGAGCAGCATCCCGTATCTGCCCGCTCCTGAGGTCAAGGTCGGCTCGCCCTTGAGCGCGCCGGTCGCCGCTGCCGCAGTCTCTTTGGCGGCAATCCCGCTGGCCGCGCCGCAATCCCTGGCTCCGGCGGAGCAGAAGGCTCCGGTCTCTTTGTTCCAAGGCTTGCTCCAGACCGATTCTTCGATTTCCACCGCCCAGGACCAGGGCGGGGAGAAGACGGGCAAGGCCCTGGATGCGCTTTACGGCGAGAGTTCCAAGCGTCAGGCCGAGGTCTCCGACCCTGTGACGGGCACGGAGGGCCCGGCCGCCCACCTCCAGCCGCGCGGCGTCGCGGCGCCATCCGATGCCAAGACCGCGCCTCCCGCTGCCGCCCAGCCCGCGGCGGAGCTGTCGAGCCTCGACAAGTTCGTAGCTTTCGCCAAGGGCCTGTTCTTCCCGGATGGCCGCGCAGCCGGTATCATCTCCCATCGGGGCGTGCATCCGGAGGGCATGCCCACGGACGAGCAGATGTACAAGGACATGGAGCTCTCCCCGCTGACCTACGAAGAGCGTCTCAACGCCGTCATCGAACTCTTCAAGAAAGGCGGCGCCAAGCCCGAGGAGATCATCACCCAGGACGTGGGCGCGGGACAGAAGAACGTGTACGTGGTCAAGAAGGGCCGCACGGACCGCGTCATCGTGGTGGGCTCCCACCACGATAAGGTCGACGTGGGCGCGGGCACCATAGACAACTGGACCGGCACCACAATGGTGACCAACCTCTATCAGGCCATGCACGACATGGACACCGAGGCCACCATCATCTTCGCGAGCTTTGCGCGCGAGGAGGACGGCCTCATCGGCTCGGCCAAGTTCCTCAAGGCCCTGACTCCGGCCCAGCGCAAGAAGATCGACGCCAACGTCAACCTCGACACCTTGGCCGTGGACGGGACCTTCTCCTGGCAGAACAACTCCACGCGCTCGCTGCTGGACCTCGTCCAGAAGGTCGCCACCCAGTCGAAGCTCGACCTCAAGGAGGCGTACCTCGATGGGGGGGACGCGGATTCGAGCTCGTTCAGGCGCTACGGCATAGCGGCCGTCACTCTTTTCGGCGCCTCCATGGACGTCATCTTCGACATCATCCATTCCGAGCGCGATACCATGGCGGCCTTCTCCATGCCGCACTACAAGAACGCCTACCTGCTGACCTTGGCTTTGCTCAAGATGCTCAACCTGACGCCGGTGGGGCCCGACAACCTGGCCCCGGCGGCCGCCGCGGCCTAGGCCTTTTGGCCTAGACAAGCGTGGGCCTTAGGTCCCTGGTTTCCTGGGTCCAAAGCACTAAACTATCCCTGACCTTGTAATCCCTGGGATTGGCCGGGGAGCATCCACCTCCGGACCGGAATCCGGAGTCACCAGGGGGACCGGCAGAAGCTTGCTGCCCCCCTATTTTGTTGCAAGGAGTCGGAAGGGGAGGGCTGCAAGATGAAAAAGAAACTAGGCAAGTTTCTCGCAGCAATCGGATTCTTCGCCGTGCTG
This sequence comes from Elusimicrobiota bacterium, assembly GCA_026388095.1. Lineage (NCBI taxonomy): Bacteria > Pseudomonadati > Elusimicrobiota > Elusimicrobiota bacterium. Next base: position 93,507 of record JAPLKL010000040.1, read on the forward strand.
GCCGGGGGTCTGTCCGCAGGCGCGGCCCCGCAGGCCAAGTCCGCGGGGCTCGGCAGCTCCGCCGTCCTATCCAAGCTGGACCTTACCGGCGGCGGCGTCTTCGCGGCTGTTCCCTCAGCCTTCGACATCCAGGCTCCCGCCTCGGTCCCGGGCGCTCCGGTGCCCACCGTCGCCGCGCCGGCCGCCGCGGACAACGGCCGCCAGGCTCCGGACTGGTCCTTCACTCCGGGCCGGCTTTGCACCGCGAGCGACTCGGACTTCAAGGAGTATCGCTACGCCGAGCACATCCCCTACTGCAACCGCAACGTGACCCAGCAGATGAAGCAGGAGGTCGCGGCGCACTACGGGGTCCCGCAAAGCGACTGGCCCAAGTACGAGTTCGACCACCTCATCCCCTTGTGCATAGGCGGAAATAGCCACGTTGAGAACCTCTGGCCCCAGCCGCGCGGGCAGAACGGGGGCAGCGACGAGAAAGACAAGCTCGAGCTCGACCTCTACAAGCAGATGGTGGCGGGCACCATCACCCAGGCCGAGGCGGTGCGGCAGACCTACGCCTGGTTCGGCGTCGCTCCTCAGATGCGCAGCATGCCGTCCACCGCGGTCGCGGCGGTTTCGCGCTGAAGCAAGTTTTTACGGGGTTCGGGAACCGGGGCGGGCGCTGAAGCGCCCGCCCCATGCTTTTTGGGCTGGGGGAGGTCCTTGATAAAGAGACACTTGAGGCTGGCAGGGGTCCTGATGGGGATGGGAGCACTCATGGGGAGCGTTCTCCCTCGGAGCTCGGCGCTGGAAGCGCCGAAAGGAAGGGTTCCTGCCTCGGTGGCGGATGTCGGGGAATCCGCCGAGAATGTCTATGATCTCGCCAAGGAGAAGGCCTGGGGCAAGGTCGCGGACCAGGTCAGCATCCTGACGGCCGCAACTGGGCGACTCATGATGGAGTTGAGACCGGCGGAAGCGAACCGGAAAGGTCTTGAAGATGCCCTGGCCGCCCTCGACAAAGCCGTCGCTGCCAAGGACCGTTTGGCGGCCATGCGTCAGGCCAATCGAGCCACGAAGCTGGCCGCGGACCTCAGCGAACCTTTCCACCCGCAAGTGCCGGCCGCGGTCGCCCGGCTCGATTACTATGGCCGGGAACTGGAGATATGGGTCGTGGCGAAGGATAAGACCAAGCTGCAGCTGACCAAGGACGCCATGTTCAAGGAATGGAGCGGCCTGCGTCCGGCCGTGAAGTCCCGCAATGAGAAGGCTTCGGAGCGTTTTGGCGCGCTCATGGCCAGGCTCCAAGCCGCTCAGTCCCGCGAGGAGTACGGCCGGCTCGCAACGCCCATCCTGGACGCGGTCGACGCGTTGGAGGGGGTCTTCAAGAAGTAGTCCGGTTCTGGGGCCCATTTCCTCCTAGGCCCTTTGTCGCTCTGCTCCTGCCCCTGCGGCCCAACCTTTCCTTTAGAGACCCTGCTACTCTAATAGCGTGGAGACCAAAGTCCTTAGCTGCAGCCGCAAGATACTGAGCGCCGCCATCGTCGCGGCGCTCTTCGTGCTCTCGCCCGGCCTGGGCTGCTACGAGGCCGTGGCCGCGGTCATCCACAGTCAGACTGGCTCGGCGCAGGCCCCGGTGACGGTCCCCGGCCAGATCGGCGGCCTGACCAGCCTGCCCAACGTCAGCGTCTCGCTCAAGCTCTCCCCTGCCGGCCTCGCCGCGCCGCTGGCCACACTCCAGCAGGCCCCCTCCGTCGTCGCGACCCAGGCTCCCGCTCTCAGCGCCGCTCTGCCCGTCCTGGCCGCCCCGGCCGCCGTCTCGCAGACTCTCGCGCCCGCGGCGCAGGCCGCGCCGCAGGCCCCGGTCACGGCCCAGCAGGTCCTGCAGGCCGGCGCGGACAAGCTCGCCAAGGCCCCGGCTGAGAGCGAGAAGAAGACCGTCCTCGATGAGGTCTACGCCGGCGCCAAGAAGTCCGCCGACGCCGCCGGCGCGGTCACCGTCCCCGAGCTTTCCGGAACCGCCGCCCTGACCTCGGGCCTGACCGCCGCGGTCCCCGCTTCCCAGAAGTCCGTCGCCGAGCTCCAGGCCGTCGCCAATGATACCGCCCGCCCCTTCGCCGAGCGCGTCGACGCGGTCAAGGCCATCGCCGCGGTCGCAGACGAGCCGGCCAAGGCCAGCCTCAAGTCCATCGGCCAGGCCAACCCCGAGGGCAATGCGGTCGACTACGAGGTCAAGCGCAAGGCCCTGCAGTCCTTGGCGCAGCTGGGCGAGGTCGTCAGCCTGCCCGCCATCTCCCGCGCCCACGCCGACGAGATCCTCAAGACCCTTTCCGCGGACAAGCCCCAGGCCGCCATCTTCGACTACGACGGGACTCTGGAAGCCAACCAGGTCAAGGCCTCGGCCGAGACCGCCGCGGCCTTGAAAGCCTCGGCCGACGCGGGCGTGGACACCATGGTCCTGACCGCGCGCTCGGACCTGCCCGGCGACCTCAAGGGCAGCACGGTCCTCGAATCCCTCAGCACCCTCACCCCGGAGCAGAAGGCCGGCCTGGTAGTGGGCTCCAACCGCGGCTCCCGCATGCTGGTCTTCGACAAGAAGGGGGGGGGCCGGCTCATCTACGCCGCCCCGGTCTGGACCTCTCAAGAGCGCGAAGCCATCGGAGCCGTGGCCGCCGAGGTCAAGGCGCGCTACGGCGAGGCCGCTTTCAAGGGCAAGGTCGGGCAGATGACGGACTACGGCTATTCCCTCTTCCTGCCTGTGGGCACCAGTGCCGCGGACGTGGAGGCGGCCTCCGAGATGCTCCGGGCCGGGCTGGCCGAGCGCGGCGTCAAAGCCGACGTCGAGGGCCGCACCGCGCTCAACCCCCGCAATCCCTCCTATTTAGTGGTCAGCAAGTTCAATAAGTCCCACGGCGTAGAGATGATGCGCAAGAACAGCGACCTCTACGGCCGCATGCGCGACGTGGTCCAGAAGCTGCCCGGCAAGCTCCAGGGCTTGGGGACCAAGATCGTCGCCGTCCTGCCCCGCAGCGCGGTTCCGGAGTCCAAGACCATCGTGGTCGGCGACCATATGTTCGGGATGCGCTCCGAGGACCTGGACATGGCCAAGGCCGCGCCCAAGGGTATGGCCCTGGCCGTAGGCGGGACCGCGGACCCGCGCGCCGAGCGCGTCTTCGTCTGGCCCACCCAGGGCCACGCCGCCACGCAGGAGATCCTGGGCGCCCTGGGACGCCGGGACTCCGGCGGCGTAGACAAGAAATCGCTCTTCGGCATCTTCACCTCGCGCACGGCCAGCATCGCGGCCTTCTTCCTCACCTCCACCGCCTACGCTTTCATCGCCATCCCGGCCGTGGGTCTGGCCTCCTACGGGGCTTTGATGGCTCTGGGCCCGCTGGCCGCCATCGCGATGGGCCCCCTGAGCGGCATGCTGGCCAAGAAGCTCTCCGCGCGCAACGCCATGGCGCTCAACACGGTCTTCAGCGTCGTCCTGCTCCTGGCTCTGCCCGTCATGAGCGCCTTCGGCATAATCAATTTCTGGACCCTCCTGGTCGCCTCCATCGGCAACGGCTATGTGCTCTCCTCGGTCATGACCACCGAGGGCATCTACATCAAGCGCTTCTCCGGCAAGTACCTGGGCACGGTCAACGCGCTGACCATGATCGACTACCTGTCGATCCAGTCCCTGCTGGGCCTGATCCTGCGCGCCGGCCGGCTGACCGACTATCTGCAGGCCACGGTCCCGCACCTGCTGGCTCCTTATCTCATCGCCGCCGGGGTCAACCTCCTGGTGGTGCTGCCCTTGATCTGGAAGTTCGTCTCCAACGCCAAGGCCGCGGACGCCGCGGCCCCGGGCCAGACGGCCAAGCCCGCCAAGACCTGGGCCGAGAGGCAGGACGCGGCTAAGGCCTTCCTCAAGAAGTATTGGAAAGAGGCCCTCATCTTCAGCGCCAGCCTCGCGCTGTTCCCGGTGCTGCACACCACCTTGCCCGCGGTCATCGGCCTGCTCAACTGGGTGGCCCACACCGAGGGCTTCAAGACCCTTTGGGCCAACAAGCCTCTGCGCTACGCGCTGCTGGCCAACAGCGCGCTGGCCGTGCTCTCGTATCCGATCCAGTCCTTCGGCCTGCCCTTGATGGCCGGGGCCTTGGCCGGCGCGGCGGGCAAGTCGCAGCTGCTGGGCCAACTGCTGGGCGCCCTGTTCTTCGGCCAGCTCATCTCCAGCACCTCGCAGGCCCAGCTCTCCGAGATCCGCATCCCCTTCATCGGGAAGGTGAAGGTCCAGCGCTTCATCCAGGCGGGCGTGCTGGGCCTGTTGGGGACCTGGACCTTCCTGACCTTGGCTCCGGGCAGCATCCTGCTGGCCGCGGTGGCCGCGGCGGCGGGCGCGGGCTTGATGGCCTTGACCGGCAAGCTCACGGACCGCGGCTGGATCAAGTACGTGGGCGCGGGCCTGGCCTTCCTGGCCCTGCCGCTCATGCTCTGGGGCAACATCCCGGCGCTCTTCGCCGCCGTCTTGATGATGGGCGTGTTCCTGGGGCCCACCTACAACGCCCTGGGGACCTATTTCTACAAGAACATCCCGGCCGGCAAGTCCGAGGGGACCATCGCGGTGCGCGGCTCGATCTTCAACGGCGCCATCTCCATGGGCTACGCGGTCATGAGCCTGCTGACCTCGGGCCTGCACATGGCCTTCCCGGTCCTGCTCTGGCCCCTGGTGGCCGCGGCATTGGTGCTCGGCCTGGGCTTCCTGTTCCTGCCCAAGCTGCTGCCCGGCCTGCCGGACAAGTCCCTGAAGGACAAGCAGGCGGACCGCTAGGCGTTCCCCTCCGCCGCAGAAATTGGTAATATCATCCGCCATGTCCGTCATCCCCCGCATCCGCAACATCGAGTTCCTGTCGGCCCCGCCGGAGAACCGGGATTCGGGGGGAGCTGAAGTGCGCGTCAATCTGGAGGACGGCAGCGCGTCGGCCTTCGGGGTGCTGACGCCGAGCCACGTGGGCCACCGGATGAACGAGGCGGGCCAGGACTTCTCCTACGGCACCCCGGCGCTGTTCGTCAAGCGGCTGGACCAGGAGGGCTTGGCCAAGGCGGCGCAGGCCATGGCCTCCGACATGAGCGGCTTCTGGCTGCGCTACTACAACTCCAGACGCGACGAGAAGAAGAAGGCCAAGGGCAGGAAGAAGTGAGCCCGAAACCGCGCGTCGACGCCATAGAGCTCACCCAGATCGAGCCCCCCGAGAACCCCGGCCTTTGCAGCGCCGTGGTGCAGGTGAGCCTGGCCGACGGCAGGGAGTTCTCCCTGCTCGCGGCCACGCCTTCGTGGTTCGCGGAGGCCTTCGCCAAGCTGGGCCTGGATTTCTATTTCGGCCCGCTGGTCCTATTCGTGCGCACCATGGACCCGGGCTTGGTGCGCCGAGCCGTCACGGACATGGTCAAGGACGGGGACCAGTGGCTCTGCCGCCACGACACGCCCCGCACCACCCTCGGCAAGGTCCTGGCCGAGTTCAAGGCCAAGCACCCCTAAGGCCCCGCCGCGCTTAGGCCTTTCGCTCCTGGCTGTCGGCACGCCCGCGCGCTACCCTATCCTCAGATGCGGTCCAGCGGATCATTGTTGCTGGGGGCCCTGCTCTGGGTCAGCGCAGGCCCCCCTGCAGTCGCCGGCGTGGCGCCGGTGACCGCGCCCTTGCGCCTCAACGCCTCGCTCGGCGCGGCCGCGGCCGTCCCGCTCGTGGCCCCGGGCTTGTTGCGGCTCGCCTTCTACCAGGGGCTCGCCTTGAGCCTCGCGGCGCCGGGAGCCCTGGCCGTGCCGCTGCCGGTCCCGGTGCCAGTTCCGGCTCTTCCGCCCGCGCCCGTCCTGCAGGATTTGACCGGAGTCACGGGCCGCTTGGCCGAGAAGACAGGTGCGTCGGGCAAGGATGGCAGGCCGGTGCTCGACGGCTTCTTCGACGCGTCCGGGGTCCGGTTCTCCGCGCCCGCGGTCTCCGGCCTGCCCGAGCCGGGCATCCCGTCCGACTATCTGCCCCTGCCGATCACGGTCCAGGAGACCAACTACAGCTGCGGCGCGGCCGCGGCCCTCTCCGTGCTGCGCTATTGGCAGGCCTATGGCGGCGACGAACAATCCCTCTACAAGCTGCTGGAGACCAGTCCCAAGGACGGCACGCCTCCTGAGAACATCGCCCGCGGGCTCTCTCAGCTCGGTCTGCAAGCGGCTCTGCGGGAGAACATGACTCTCGACGATCTGCGCGCCGCCTTGCGCCGCGGCGATTCGGTCATCCTGGACATCCAGGCTTGGCGCAACGACGAGGACACGCCCTGGTCCCAGCGCTGGGAGGACGGCCATTACGTCGTGCTGGCCGGCATGGACGAGCATTACGCCTACCTGATGGACCCTTCCACCGAGGGCCGCTACACCTATCTGCCGCTCTCCGAACTCCTGGAGCGTTGGCACGACTACGAGGACCGTGGCGGCCAGGTGCGTCGCTACTACCAGGCCGGCATCGTGGCCCATGGCTCCCAGCCCCTGCCCAGACCGTCCGAGCCGCCCCTGCCCCCCGAGCCCATCAAGATGACGCTCGGTCCGCGCTCCCTGTCCTCCCGCTGAGCCCGCCCCTGGTGGGCCCATGGGGCCCGATGTCCTGGGCCGAATAACCGGCCGTCCTTAGGACCTAAGACCCGAGGGGGATAGGGTGGCAGAGCGATAGAATAGACACCATGAAGAGATTCCTCGCCACCCTTATCGCCGCCGCCCTTATCCTCACCGCCCCCGGCCTTCCCTGCTACGCCGCTGCGGGCGCCATCGTCAGCCAAGGTTCGGTCGCATCCGTCCCCGCCGGCCTGCAGGGCCCGGTGCGCGGCGTCACCCCCGTCAACCAGCTTTCCAACATATCGGTCGGCCTCACTGCCATAGGGCTCAAGGGCTCTTTGGCCCCGCAGACCGCTGTTCCCACGCCAGTGGTCCAAGGTTTCGCGGCCCCCATGGCCGCCCCGTCCGTCAAGATCGATGAGTCCGAATCCGTGCCCGTGCCCGGCCCGGCGCTGGGCGAGCTCAACGCCACTCCCGTCAAGTCCATCGCAGGCGCCGCGGCTGCCGCGCCGAAGTTGAACGAACTCCTCGGCGAGAAAGAGAAGCTCACTTTGACCGCGGACCAGCTCGGCTCCATGTCCGAGGGCACGGCCAAGACCTCGGCCGCCTCCATCATGGACCGCATACTCGGCATCCGGAACGCCGCGCAGGCTTCCGATGATGCCGTGGCCGCTCCCGCACTCTCCGCTGCGCAGGGCCATCTTGCCCCGGCCTCGGTCCAGGGACAGTCCGACTCCCGCGTCGTGCCGCAGTCCCAGGCCGAGCCGGCCTGGAAGACGCAGAAGAAACGCGAGCTCGTGACCGCCCTCGGCTCGTTCGCGGGCATCGCCGCGGGCTTCGGCGTCAAGGTCCTGATTCCCGCTTTCGCGGTCGCTCCCATCGTCGGCTGGCTCGCCGGCGGCCTGCTCGGCGCGTACCTTTCTTCTCGGATCCTGAGCGCGCTCGGTGCGAAACACGGCCGCGTCTTCGGCGCCTTCACCACGGTCGGCCGCGTGGCGCTCGCCGGCGGCGCGGTCTTCGGCCTGCAGGCGCTGGCCGTGGCCGCCTTGCCCGCCATCTTCGGCCTGGTGCCCGTCGCCGCGGTCTGGGCCGTGAGCTCCGGAATCCTGCTCCTGCCCGCAGCCCTTTACGCCCGCTACCGGCTCTCTTTGCGCGACTCGCCGCGCCTGACCCCGGTCAAATGGGTCATGGACATCGCCATCGGCGCTTTCCTGGGCGCGGCCGCCATCGCGGCGCCGAGCTTGGCCGCGATCGTCACGCTGCAGCAGTTGGCCGCCGCGGGATTGCCGCTGGCGGGCCTCATCGCCGGCCGGTCCTTGGGCTCCGGAGCCAGCGTCCTTGACAGCCTGGGGACCTGGGGCGCGCTGGCCGTCCTGCCGGCCATCATCGGCGTGGCCGCGGCTGGCATCATCGGCATCGGCCCCCTGCTGGGCATGATGACGCTCCCGGTCATGACCACTTTGTCCTTCTTCCTGGGCACCATCATCCACGCCGCCGAGACCGGCCGACCCTTCTCCGTGCCGGGCAGCCTGCAGAAGATGCGCTTCCCGAGCTTCCAGTGGGTGATGACCGGAGTGGTCTTCGCCTTGCTGACGGGCCTTGGCGCGGTCTACACGACTCCCGCCTTCATCGCCTGGCAGTTCTTGGGCAGCAAGACCTATGGCTGGGACAAGAGCGCCCCGCTCTGGAAGAACCTGGTCTACAACGTGCTCAACTTCAACACCCTCTACCTGGGCGTGCTGGCCTTCACGGCCGCCACCGCCTTCACCAGCCCCCTGACCTTCCTGGTGCTGGCCTTCGCCCCGGAGCGCGCCGCGTCCTGGACCGAGGCCCTGCTGGGCAAGCTCCTGCCCAAGGCCGCGCCCGCGCCTTCCACCGCGGTCAAGCCTCTGGCCGACCCGAACGCGGCTGCGGACAAGCCGACGCGCTGGCCGAACTTCCACTACTGGCTCAAGACCGGCTTGCTCATCGGGTCCATGGCCATCATGGGCTTCGGGATGGGCGCCGCAGTCTTCGGCCTCGTCAGCCTGGCCAAGAACCTGGGTATCGCCGCGGTGCTGGCCGGAATCCCCTTCTTCTTCGCGACCAAGATCATCAAGCTGGTGATGAAGACCAAGCCCGCCGACGAAAGCCAGGACCCGGAGTTCTTCGCCATCATGAAGGACCTGCGCGGTCTCATCAACGCCAAGCGCGAGGCCAAGGGCCAGAAGCCCATCCCCGCCCCGGAGATGGTCATCGACCCGCTCACCGCCCCCAACGCCTACGCCACGGGACGCACCCCCTTCCACGCCTTGGTGGGAGTGACCCAGGGCATCAAGGAGATGCTCCTCGACGGCGAGAACCTTCGCGCGGGCCTCATGCGTCTCCTGGCCGCTTCCGACCCCGGCAGTAAGTCCTATAAGGTCTTCCGTATGGCCATCGCGGAGTCCATCCCGGGCGTGGCCGTAGACGCCACCCCGGTGCAGGTCGCCGAAGCGGTCAAGAACGCCAGTGCCGAGGACATCAAGAAGCTGGGCGTGCGCGCCCTGCGCGGCGTGCTCGCCCATGAGTTCAGTCACGTGATGGACCGGCACATGCTGCTCAACGCCATCGCCGGCTCCATCAGCTCCGGGGTCGCCTTCGCGGCCTACGGCGTGATGTGGGCCGTGGGCCATGCCCAGGCCGCGGCCAAGAAGCTCAAGGACAGCATCTTCCCGGCGCCGAAGTCCGTGGGCGACCCGACCCTTGACCAGATGATCCGCAAGAGCGGGACGATCGTCAACGGGATGTACGCGGCGGTGAGCCTGATGCCGTTAGCGGCTTTGGGCGCGGGCATCCTGTTCCTGCTCAACATGCCGCTCTTGGGATTGGCCAGCGCCGCCGTCGCCGCCGTCTCCTTGGGCAGCTTTCTCTACCTGCATCAGGCCTTCGAGCGCAACCAGCAGGCGATGGTGGACCATGTCTCCCTGCCGCGGTCCGTTCGCTACGGCATCGAGCCCATCTCCACGGGCCTGAGCGTGAAGTCCTTGCCCGCTCTGCTGCGGGTGTTCGCGGCCCTTTGGGGTCCGATCGTGCTGCAGATCACGCAGATGGCGTCCTCCCGGCAGGATGAGGGCATGGCCGACGCGGACGGGGCCAAGCTCAGCAACGACCCCGAGGCGCTGGCTTTGGCTCTGGGTCTGCTGACGACCTGGCGGCCCAAGACGCTCGGCCCGGCCATCGCGGCCGAAAGGCTGCCGATCGTGGCGGCTAACTCGCATCTGTTCACCGTGAACCCGGTCGAGCAGATGCAGAAGGCCGGCGCCCTGCCGAAGTCCGACCCGCTCTCCGACATGGTGGTGGGCAAGCAGGACGACTTCCTTTTCAACCTTTTCATCACGCACCCGGACACCACTCAGCGCATCGAGCGGCTGGGTGAGATGGCCCAGGCGAAGGACTCGCCTGCCGCCGCTCAGGCCGTTGATGGGCTCCTGGCCCTGGACCGCGAGGTCTCCGGCAAGGTGAAGGACGCCGCGGTCAAGGGTGTCCTGGCCACGCTGCTCGCCGCGGCTGCCTTCTTCATCCACCCGGTGCTGACCGTGGGCGTGGGGCTGGTGGCCCTGGCCCAGTATTACCGCATGGTCAAGTTCATGCTCCTGCGCAGCAGGCTCCAGAAGACCATCCAGAAATAGGACCAGCTATACGCCCCCGGAAGCAGGAACTCCGGGGGCGTCCTATTTCCCGGGGCGGGTGGCCTCTTCCCAGGCCTCCAGGAGGGCCAAGGCTTGCGCCTGGCTGGAGCCGCAGACTTCGTGACCCGGCCTGAACCGGCGGCAGACTTCAGGGTAGTCGGCGCGTCCCCATATGTCGCAGGCAAGGTCCGGCAGCAGATGAGGGCACCTAAGACCCGCGGGCTTGCCTTTGGGCAGGCCGGGCAGCGGGCTCGAGATGGAAGGCGCTATGCAGCAGGCCGCGCAGCCGGGGCGGCAGTCCATAGCGCTCCTGGAGCCGGCTAGGGCAGCCCCAATTCCCTGGCCCACTTGGCGATATCCACGGGGCCTTCGTAAGCTCTGGCGTTCTCCTCGATGATGCCCCCGTCATCGTATATCGCGTAGAAGTGCGGCAGGCCTTCGGCCGGGACGGTCCCCCCGGGGTCGAGCAAGGTGTCGTCGCCGAATTCCGCCGCGAACCCGCGCACGGCCCCCAGCGAGTCCTTGCCGACCACGATCTTCGTGGCGACGCCGCGCGAATTGAGATAGTCCCGCAAGGTCTTGATGTTCTTGGCCGCGCTGTGGCAGCGGGAGTTCCCGGGGGACAGGACCACCACCAGGCATTTCTTCGTTGGGCAGGCTGCCAGCGGGACCGTCTTCTCGTTCAGAGCGTTCAGCACCAGATTGGGCAAGGAGCCGGTGGTGCGCTGCCGGGGGCCTTTGTGCGGGGAGCTCTTTACGGCGGCCACGAGCGGCTGCGCCGCGGACGCGGCCCGCTTTGCGGCGGCCGCGTAGTCGATGCGCTCATCGAGGCCGAGCCAATGCACGCTGGTCACCCGCCGGCGGTCCCCGCCGAGGTCCACGATGAACTCGGCGCGCCGGGGCTTGCGGCTGCCGGCCTCGCGCAGCCGGACCAAGGCCACGAAGACGCCGGGGGAGAGGGCCTTGACGCTGCTTTGGTCGATCGCCTCGAACTCGAGGCGCGTGGCCTTGCCCCGTCGTCCTGGATTCTCCATCCAGTCTCGGTCGGCGCCGTGTCTGAGGATGTGGGCTGACACCACGTTCTCCACATTGGAGGCGTTTTCGGAGAGGGGCGGCAGGCTTTCCTCCTGGCACCGGGCGGCGATGGCCGCAGTCATCGCCGCGATGAGGATCAAAGCACGGGGGCGCAGTTTCACGGTACAATCATACCGCTGTGCCGGGATTTCGCGATATAGGTCTTTGGGCCCAGCAGGCACTAGGCCCAAAGTCTTATTTACTCTAGGCCCTAGGGCCTATAATAAAAAACTGGCTGCGTGATAGAATACGATAGGCCTAAAGACCTGTAGGGCCTAGGTCTGAAGGCCCAGCCGCAAAGCGGGCCCAAGAGATAAAAGAGTGAAGATGGCAAGGCGCTACCAGAAGGCGATAACGGTCGCTCTGCTCCTCCTCAATATCAGCGGAGCTCGCGTCGTGGCTGTCACCGACAGCTGCGAACATTGCCGGAGCTTCTTCGTCCCCGCTTCGAGCTTCAGGGCCATCGCCAAGGTCGTGACTCATCAGCAGTGGAAGCGGCACGCGCCGCACTCCTTGGGCGCCCGCGCCAACCGCTACTCGAGCCAGGACCTTCAAACCGTCAGGCGCGAGAGGCCGGTGCTTCCCCTCGCCATCCTGCCCCCCGTCAACATCGCGCTCGGTACCGAGCTCTCCCGCAACAGGCTCGTCTATGCCTGGAGGCTCCCCAGGGACCGCAGCCCCGTCTTGTCCCCGCAGTTGAATTGAGCCCCTCCTACCGGACCTCCTAGGTCCGGTCCGACCGTCTTTCCCTGAGCCGTACCTTAAGGAAGCAGGAATACCAAATAGAGCAAGAGGTGTCATGATCAAGAAGTCGAAATTAATAGCCGTCGTTCTGGCAGCGGCCTATGCGCAGAGCTCTTTCGCCTCCGCGGCCGTCGTCCAGAACTTCACGGAGATAGAGAGAGCTTCGGCCATCGATCTCCTTCAAGCCGTCAAGAATGCCCCCAAGAAGGTCAACAAGAGCAAGGCGACGAAAGCCTCGTTCTCGACCTTGGGCTTCCCTGGCGGAAACCATGGCGGCGGACCCGGCCCGCAGCCGCACCCGCAGCCTCAGCCGCCGCATCCGCAGCCTCAGCCGCCGCATCCGCAGCCTCAGCCGCCGCATCCGCAGCCTCAGCCGCCGCATCCGCAGCCTCAGCCGCCGCATCCGCAGCCTCAGCCGCCGCATCCGCAGCCTCAGCCGCGCAGCCGCCGCACCCGCAGCCTCAGCCGCCGCACCCGCAGCCTCAGCCGCCGCACCCGCAGCCTCAGCCGCCGCACCCGCAGCCTCAGCCGCCGCACCCGCAGCCTCAGCCGCCGCATCCGCAGCCTCAGCCGCCGCACCCGCAGCCTCAGCCGCCGCATCCGCACCCGCAGCCGCATCCGCATCCGGTGCCGCCGCCGCACCCGCACCCGGGACCGGACCCGTGGCACCCTGGTCCCTGGCACCCCGGCCCTTGGCATCCTGGGCCGTGGCACCCCGGGCCGTGGTATCCGTATCCTTACCCGTACCCGTATCCTTATCCGACCCCGGTTCCGCCGCCTCCGCCCGCGCCGACGCCTGACCCGAGCGCGAAGGTGTACAAGAGCCCGGACGGGACGAGGAAGGTCGTGGTCTCTGGAGAAAGCCAGATGGCCTATCTCTACGACACCGCGTATGTGCCGGCCTTCGACCCGGTCTATCTGGGTTCCGGCGTCAATGACGTGCAGTTCCAGCTGGATGACCAAGGCCAGCTCGACGGCATCGTGACCGTACTGGACGATGGCGCGCTCAACATGTTCGACCAGAACGGCAAGCCGACGGGGCAGATCGTATACAGCCCCGACCGCACGAGGAGGGTGGACATCTCCGGCGACGACCGGGATGCCTACCTGAACGACACCGCGGATTCACCGGCCTTCGATCCGGTGTTCCTGGGCGCCAAGGTGCTCGCAGTGCAGTTCCAGTCGGACGAACTAGGGCGGCTCGTCGTCCTAGTCCTCAACGAGGACGGCAGCACCAACTCGTACAACAGCTACGGGACCTTGATCGACAGCCAGCCCGCGCCGCAAGCGGCGTCGGCCACGGACGACCAGGCAGGCGCCTCAGCAGCCTCCTCGGTCGGCCAAGGCCTGGAGAAGTCGGCCCTCTTCAACGCACTGAAGACCGGCAATATCAGCTGGTAGCCGTCTAGAGGCTATCGCACGGGGCCCAGACCCTCACGGGTCTGGGCCTCCCTATTGACAGGGCCCTGGAGTCCTGTCTAGACTGTGCGCACAGTCGATAGGAGGCATCTTGAACGGAATGCTCTTGACCGCCGCGGCTTTTTTGATCCTTTGGGAGCCCGGGCGCCTCTGGGCCGGGGCTCCGGCCGACATCGAGCGGCGCGTCAACGGACTGCTGCGCGGCATGACCGTGGCGGAGAAGCTCGGCCAGCTCCAGCAGCTCGACGGCGAGGCTGACGGCAGCAGCCGGCCCGAGCACTTCGACCTGGCACGCCAGGGCCGGCTGGGTTCCACTTTGAACGTGCGCGGCGCCAAACGGGTCAACGAGCTGCAGAAAGCCGCGGTCGAGGGCTCGCGGCTGCGCATCCCCATCCTCTTCGGCTACGACGTCATCCACGGCTACCGCACGATATTCCCCATCCCCCTGGCCGAGGCCGCGAGCTTCGACCCGGCCATGGCGCAGCGCGACGCGGCCGTGGCCGCGGCCGAGGCCGCGGCGGCCGGCGTGCGCTGGACCTTCGCCCCCATGGTGGACATCGCGCGCGACGCGCGCTGGGGCCGCATCGCGGAGGGCTCGGGCGAGGACCCCTTTCTGGGCTCCGCTCTGGCCCGCGCGCGCGTCCTAGGCTTCCAGGGGCAGGACTACTCCGCCCCGGACAAAGTCGTGGCCTGCGCCAAGCACTGGGCCGCCTACGGCGCGGCCGAAGCCGGCCGGGACTACAACACCACCGAAGTCTCCGAGAACACTTTGCGCAACGTGTACTTCCCGCCCTTCCGCGCGGCCGTGGCTGCCGGCGTGGGCACCTTCATGAGCGCTTTCAACGACCTGGGGGGAGTGCCCTCCTCCGCCAATCCCTTCACTTTGACCTCGGTCCTGCGCAAAGAGTGGGGCTTCGACGGCTTCGTGGTCAGCGACTACACTTCGGTGGCGGAGCTCATCAAGCACGGATTCGCCGCGGACGGCTCCGAGGCCGCGCGCAAGGCCCTGAGCGCGGGAGTGGACATGGAGATGGTCAGCCGCCTCTATGACCAGAACGGCGCCGCGCTCATCAAGGGAAAGCAGCTCTCCGAGACGGTCCTCGACGAGGCCGTGCGCCGCGTCCTGCGGGTCAAGTTCCGGGCCGGGCTCTTCGAGAGGCCTTACGCTGATGAGGCCGCGGAGAAGTCCCTGCTTTCTGCCGAGAACCTGCGCGCGGCCCGCGAGGCCGCGGGCCGGAGCATGGTCCTGTTGCGCAACAAGGGCGAGGTCCTGCCATTGGCCAAGGACCTGCGCGCGCTGGCCGTCATCGGCCCGCTGGCCGACGACAAGGCGGCGCTGCTGGGCTCCTGGATCGGCGACGGCAAAGCCGCAGACGCCGTCAGCATACTCGACGGCATCCGCGCCGCGGTCTCCCCCAAGACCAAAGTCGTCTTCGCGCGCGGCTGCGAGGTGGCGGGCGGCGGTGCCGAGGGCATCGCGCAAGCCTTGAAGCTCGCCCGCAAGAGCCAGGCCGTGGTCCTGGTGCTGGGCGAGGCTCCGGACATGAGTGGAGAGGCCTCCTCGCGCTCCGACATAGGCCTGCCCGGCCGGCAGGTGGAACTGGCCCGCAGCGTGGCCGCGCTCGGCGTGCCCACGGCCGTCGTCCTGCTCAACGGA
The DNA here is from genome assembly GCA_026388095.1 of Elusimicrobiota bacterium. Classification (NCBI taxonomy): domain Bacteria; kingdom Pseudomonadati; phylum Elusimicrobiota; species Elusimicrobiota bacterium. Next base: position 108,607 of record JAPLKL010000040.1, read on the forward strand.
CGGCCCCTGGCCTTGACCGGGCTCGCCGATGCGGTCCCGGCCCTGCTCGAGGCTTGGCAGCCCGGGACTCAGGGGGGCCTAGCCGTGGCCGACGTCCTTTTCGGCGCCGTGAACCCGGGCGGCAAGCTTCCGGCCAGCTTCCCGCGCAGCGTGGGGCAGGAGCCGCTCTACTACAACCATAAGAACACGGGCCGGCCCAGCGACGAGAAGAATAAGTATAGCTCGAAATACCTGGATGTGCCGTTCACGCCGCTCTATCCTTTCGGCTACGGATTGAGCTACACCAGCTTCGCCCTCTCCAACCTGAGCCTCAGCTCCGACTCCATCCCGGTCGACGGCCGGCTCAAGGTCTCGGTCCAGGTCGAGAACTCGGGCCGCCGCGCCGGAGACGAGGTGGTCCAGCTCTACATCCGCGATCTGGCCGCCAGCGTGACCCGACCGGTCCGCGAGCTCAAGGGCTTTGAGCGTGTGAGCCTGGCCCCGGGAGAAGAGCGCGTCGTGGAGTTCCAGCTGGGACCGGAGGAACTGGGCTTCTACGGCCTGGACGACCGCTTCCAGGTCGAGCCCGGCCGGTTCCAGCTTTTCGTGGGGGACTCCTCGGTCGGGGGGCTGGAGACTTCCTTCACGGTGCGCCCTAAGGGGTCTTGACGCATGAGCCAGTCCGATCCCGACCAGGAGCAGGCGAGGGGGCCTTCGACTATTCTTCAGCCCCTGGTGGAGTCCGGCCGGCTCCAGGACGCTGCGGCGGCCCTGACGCGGCTGGAAAAGGAAGGCGCCCCGTCCTGGGAGATGCTCCTGTGGCGGGCCCGCATCGCCGAGAAGGAGCAGCGCTGGGACGACGCCCTGCGGGACTTCCGCAGGGCCGTGGCCGCCCGGCCCGAAGCGGTGGACCTGGCTCTAGATCTGGCCAGGTTCCTCGAAGCGCGGGGCCGGCTGGCCGCGGCGCAGAGATGCCTGCGGCGGGCTGTGAAGCTTCCGGGACGGGCCGGAGAGGCCCGCCTGGCCTTGGCCCGTCTGCAGAGCAAGCTGGGCCGCGGCGCGGCGGCCTTGGAGCATCTGCGCCTGGCCGCGCAGGCCGACCCCGCCGCGCCCGCGCCCCTGCTAGACCTGGCCCGGCTGTCGGAGGGGCGGCCCCTTCCGGCCAAGGACCTCAGGCGCATGGAGTCCGCGGCGCGCGCCGCCCTCGCCGCTCAGCCTCGGCAGGCCGGGACCCGGACGATCCTCGCCGGGGTGCTCCTGGCGCAGGGCCGGCCGGCCCAGGCCGAGAGCCAACTGGCGCGGGCCCTGGCGGAGAGTCCCGCCGGCGTCCCGGAGGGCTGGGTCTCGGCGCTGCTGCGCCTCATCGCAGCGGGCCGCTACGGCCGGGGTCTGGAGCGGGCCATGCTGAAGGCGGCTCCCGACGGAGCCCCCCGGAGCTGGACGCAGGTCTTCTCGGCCCTGCTCTGCGCCGGACGCTACCCTCAGGCCTTCCGGCTCGCGGAGGCCATGCTGCTCCGTCTGGGACCGCCGGAGGTCCCCACGGACTTCCTGTGGCCGTGGTCTCCCAAGGCGCGGCGGGCGGTGGGAGAGCAGGGCTTCTGCGCCGCGGAATTGGAGCGCGTCCGACGAGCCGGGCGCGGCGGGCTTTTCCCGCATTGGTTCGCCTACTGCCGCGCCGTCCTCCTCGACCAGCTGGGCCGCAAGCGCGAGGCCTTGGCCGAGCGCCGGGCGGTGAGCCGGCGGCCTGAATCGCGCTACTGCTGGATGCAGCAGGTCTTCGTGCTGCCGCTCTTGAGCCTGGAGGACTTCGCTTCAGTCATAGCCGTCAGCCGGCGCATCCTCAGGCACTCGCCCCGGAATTGGTGGGTGCGCTGCCGAACGGCCGAGGCCCTTCTGGCCGCGGGGCGCGCCGGGGAGGGCCGCCGCGAACTCGAAGAGGCCCAGCGCCTGGCCGCGGAGGCCGAGAGGCCCGAGGTCCTGACCTGGTACGGAGAGGTCCTGCTCTGGCAGGGCCGCTACCGGGAGGCGCTGGCCAAGTTCGACGAGTCCGTGCGCTTGGGGGGCCAGACCTTCGTCTACGGCTGGCGCGGGGCCGCGCGTCTGAAGCTGGGCGACCTGCACGGGGCGCTGGCGGACCTCGACCGGGCTCGGGAGCTCGACCGCAAGGACTTCGAGACCTTGGTCTGGCGTGGAGAGGCCTACCGGCTCCTGGGCCGGCACGCCGAGGCCTTGCGGGAGCTCGACGCCGCCGTGGCTCGCGCTCCCGGCTCCTGCTGGGGCTATTTCAACCGTGGCTTGGTCCGCGCCGCTCTCGGCGACCGGGAGGGCCTGGCCGCGGACCTGGGCATGATCCCCAAGGACATCACGGCCTTCCTGCGCCGCCGGCTGGGCCTGCGGCAGGACCGGCCTTTGAGCCCGAGGGACATGAGCCGTCTACTTGCCGCTGGCCTGGATCTGGCGCGGGGCATACGGCGCACAGAGAGCTATCTCGGACGCCTCTGGATGCGGCGCCGGGCTCCGGATTTGCTAAAATAGCTCAAGCGGTCGAGGGCGTCCCCACCTTCGCAAGGCCGCCGGCAGGTCCCATCGCGAGCCAGCCTTCAGCTCGTTGCCGCGGGAAGACCCAGTTTCGCAAGGAAGGAGGCTCATGCCTGGAGTTTTGCAGCCGCTGCGCATCGGAGACCTGAAGGTCGAACTGCCCATCGTGCAGGGCGGCATGGGTGTAATGGTGTCCACCGCCGCGCTGGCTTCGGCCGTGGCGGAGTGCGGGGCCGCCGGCACCATCGCGGGCGTGGCTTTGGGCTACGGCACGCCGGAGAACGAGAGCGATTACCTGGCCGCCTCGCGCAAGGCCTTGCGCGCAGAGATCCTCAAGGCCAAGGCCGCCACTGACGGCGTCGTCGGCGTCAACCTCCTCGGAGCGCTGACCAACTACGAAGAGCTCGCGCTCACCGCTGCCCAGGCCGGGGCGGACTTCATCGCCTCGGGAGCCGGGCTGCCCCTGTGCCTGCCCGAGCAGGCGGAAGGGACCGACACGCGCCTGATCCCGATCGTCTCCTCCGGCCGGGCCGCCGCCGTCATCGCCCGGAGGTGGAAGAAGCGCTATGACCGCATCCCGGACGCTTTCATAGTGGAAGGCCCGATGGCCGGCGGGCATCTCGGCTTCCGTAAGGAGGACGTCCGAGCCCCGGTCCCGGGAGTCCTGGAGGGGCTGGTCCGCGAGGTCCTGGCCGTGGCGCGGGACTGCGCGGCGACCCCGGTCCCCGTGATCGCGGCGGGCGGCATCTTCGACGGCAAGGACGCGGCCCGTTTCCTGGCTCTGGGCGCCTCCGGGGTGCAGATCGCCACCCGGCTGGTGGCCACTTTCGAGTGTTCGGTCGCGCAAGCCTTCAAGGACCTCTACCTCTCGGCGCGGCCCGAGGACGTGGTCATCATCGACAGCCCGGTGGGCATGCCGGGACGGGCCATCCGCACGCCCTTCATCGACCGCCTGCTGCGCGGGGAAGGAGAGCCCTTCCATTGCGGCTACCAGTGCCTCAAGACCTGCAATCCGCGCACGGCGCCCTACTGCATCGCCAAGGCCCTGTTCAACGCGGTCAAGGGCAACCTCGAGCATGCGGTGGTCTTCGCCGGCTCCAACGTCTCCCGGGTCCGGGAGATCGTCTCCACGCGCGCTCTTCTGGAAGGCTTCGCCGCCGAGGCCAGGGCCGAGCTGGCCTGCCTTGCCTGAGGCCTCAGCCTTCGGGCCAGACCACGTTCTTGAACCGCCGGTGGATCCACAGCCATTGCTCGGGATGCCGGCGCACCCAGGTCTCCACTTTCGCGGCCAGGATCGCGGTGGCCTGCTCCGTGTCGGACAAGGCCGGCCCCAGGTCGAGCTCGGGCTCCACGACCACCACCGCGGTCCCATCCTCGTCCCGGTAGCAGGAGACGGGCACGATCGCGGCGCCCGTCCTCTGGGCGATGGGCGCCACGGCGGCCAAGGTGTTGGGCTTGACCCCGAAGAACGGGACCGGGATGCCCATGGGCGGCCCGGCGTACTGGTCGTTCATGAAAGCGACGGACCCGCCCCGGCGCAGCTCCCGCAGGACCTGGGGCACGGAGCCCGGATGATACGCCGCGCGCACGCCCGTGGAAAGGCGGCAAGCCGTGATCTGGCGGTCGAGCCAGACCGGCTTGAGCACGGTCGTCACCACCAGCGGCGAGAACCCCTCCAAGCCGCCGGCCGCAGCCAGCATCTCCCAGAAGCCCACGTGGCAGGAGACGAAGAGGACGCCCCTGCCCTTGGCGCGGGCCCGCTCCCAGTTCTCTTTGCCCTCGAGCCTGCAGATGCTCCGGGCGTAGCTCCGGTAGTGCCCGGGCAGCGGGCAGAAGAAGTGCAGGAACTCGAAGAAAAGCATCCCGTAATGCTCCTGGTTCCGTCGCAGAAGGGATTCCCGTCTTGCGGGCCCCAGTTCGGGGAAGCAGTGGCGGATGTTCTCGGCGGCGATTCGGCGCTTGAATCCGCCGCAGGCGAGCGCCAGGCGCCCCAGCCGCTTGCCCAGCCAGAGCTCGGCCGGCCGCGGCAGGAGCGCGGCCGCGAGCCCGCAGACGAATAGGATGACCCGCAGCGGCGCCGAGAGGAAGATGGACACAGGAAACGATATATTATCACTTTGCCGGCGGGCCAAAATCGCCGTGCTATAATGACGCCCCCCATGCCCGAATACTATCAGTATCTCATCAGCGAGACCGATCCGCAGCGGCTCGGACCTTGCGCCGCCGAGGTGACCTTCGTCGGGCGCTCCAACGTGGGCAAGAGCTCCTTGCTCAACGCGCTCTGCGGCAAGGATCTGGCGCGCGTCTCCAACACCCCGGGGCGCACGCGCGCCATCAACGTGTTCACGGCCGGCCGCGACCGCTGGCTGGTGGACCTGCCCGGCTACGGCTTTGCCGAGGGCGCGGCGGCCCAGCGCTCCGGCTGGGGCCCGATGATCGAGAGCTACCTGACCGGTCGGCCGTCTTTGCGCATGGTCTTCGCATTGGTCGACGCCAAGGTCGGCCCGACCCGGCTGGACCTGCAGATGCTCGACTGGCTCCAGGACAAGGGCCTGCCCTGGCGCAGCGTGGCGACCAAGACCGACCAGGTCAAATCCTCGCGCGCCGCGGCCCAGCGGCGGGACGTGGCCGAGGTGCTGGGCCTCAAGCCCGAGGCCCTGGCCTGGGTCAGCGCCGCGCAGAACAGCGGCGTGCGCGAGCTGCGCGCCGAGCTGGCCGCTTTGCTCGCAGGGACTCATGCCTGAGGCCCTGCGCGGACTGCTGGCCGCGGCCTTGGAGCGGCGCGCCGAGCTGCTCGGCCGCCTGCACGCCGAAGACACCGATGCCTACCGGCTGTTCCACGGCACGGTGGAGGGGGCGGCTGGACTGACCGTGGACCGCTACGGCGACTTGCTGCTCGTGCAGAGCTTCCACAGCCCGCTGCCCGCGCCGCAACTGGCCGCGCTGGAAGCCTTCTACGCCCAGGCCTGGCCGGGCCTGGGCGTGGTCTACAACGACCGCAGCCGGCCCAATTCGCGCATCGCCAACGCGCTCTCTCCGGGCATGCAGACCGTTGCCGCGGCGCCGCGCCTGGCCCGGGAGCTGGGTTTGGGCTACCGCATCCAGGGCCGGCACGCGGGCCAGGACCCGTGGCTCTTTCTCGACATGCGCGCCGCGCGCCGGCGCGTGATGACGGAGGCGGCGGGCAAATCTTTGCTCAACGTGTTCGCCTACACCTGCGGGGTGGGGGTGGCCGCGGCCAAGGCTGGGGCGAGCTCCGTGGCCAACGTGGACTTCTCGCTTTCCAGCCTCGCGGTCGGCGGGGAGAACGCCCGGCTCAACGACCTGCCCATCAAGATGGAGTTCGTGCACAGCGACGCCTTCGCCGCCCTGCGCCAGCTCTCCGGGCTGGGCCAGAGCCAGGTGGTGCGGGGGCGGCGTCTGCCGCCGTTCCCGAAGCTGGAGCCGCGGCGCTTCGACCTGGTGTTCCTCGACCCGCCCCGCTACGCCCAGAGCCCGTTCGGGGTGGTGGACGTGATCCAGGATTATCCGGCGGTGTTCAAGCCCGCCCTGCTCTGCGTCGCCGAAGGCGGCGCGATGTTCTGCTGCAACAACGCGGCTCGGGCCGAGCGCGAGGCTTGGCTGGCCCAGCTGGAGCGCAGCGCGCGCAAGGCCGGCCGCCCCATCCGCGAGGCGGAATGGATCATGCCGGAGGACGACTTTCCCAGCCTTGACGGGCGGCCGCCGCTGAAGGTCGCGCTGCTGAGGCTGTAGGGCCGATTCAAGGAGACGACATCATGGGCTTCACTTCATTCAACTTCGACGCCAAGATCACCGCCGGAATCCGCGCGCTGGGCTACTCCAAGCCCACGCCGATCCAGCTGCAGTCCATGGCGCCCATACTCCAGGGCCGCGACGTGATGGGGTTGGCGCAGACCGGGACCGGCAAGACCGCGGCCTTCGCCCTGCCCATACTCCAGCGCCTGCTGACCGGCCCCCGCGGAGTCACGCGGGCGCTGATCCTGGCGCCAACGCGCGAGCTGGCCGAGCAGATCCATCAGGCCTTTGTGGAACTGGGCCGGCAGACCGGCCTGCGCAGCATCACGGTCTATGGCGGGGTGGGCGCCGGCCCCCAGGTCAGCGGGCTGCGCGCCGGCGTGGAGATCGTCGTCGCCTGCCCGGGGCGCCTGCTCGACCACATGCAGCACGGCGCCTTCAAGCCGTCGCGCCTGGAAGTCCTGGTCATCGACGAGGCCGACCGCATGTTCGACATGGGATTCTTGCCCGACATCCGCAAGATCCTCAGGCAGCTTCCCGCGCACCGGCAGACCTTGCTCTTCTCGGCCACCATGCCCGACGACATCCGCAAGCTCGCCCACGAGATCCTGCGCCAGCCGGTCACCGTGCAGGTGGACCACACCGTGCCCCTGGCCACGGTGTCCCACGCTCTCTACCCGGTCGTCGAGCACCTCAAGAGCGAGCTGCTGGCCAAGCTCCTGGCGCAGGCCGGGGGCTCGACCGTGCTGATCTTCACGCGCACCAAGCACCGCGCCAAGCGCCTGGCCCAGCGCCTGCACGACCAGGGTTTGGACGTCACCTCCCTGCAGGGCAACCTCTCCCAGAACCGGCGCAAGGCCGCGCTGGAGGGCTTCCGGGAGGGCAAGTTCAACATCATGGTCGCCACGGACATCGCCTCGCGGGGCATCGACATCTCCCAGATCACGCACGTGATCAACTTCGACGTGCCGGACACCACCGAGGCCTACACCCACCGCATCGGCCGCACGGGCCGCGCGGCCAAGACCGGCGACGCCTTCACCTTCGTGACCCACGAGGACGAGTCCATGGTGCGCGACATCGAGCGCGCCTTGGGCTCCAAGATCGAGCGCCGCAAGCTCGAAGGCTTCGATTATTCAGCCCGGCAGGCTGCCGCACCCCAGCGTCCGCAGCATCACGCGCATCATGCGCACCACGGCGCGCAGGCGCCCAGGCATCCGGCGCCGGTCGAGGCGGGGAAGAAGCCCGCGGGCGGCTTCCACGGGCGTTTCGGCAGGTTCCGCTTCCGCAGGCGCCGGCCGTAAGGAAATCCGTCCGGGACGGCGGGTCAGTCGTCCTTGAGCGAGCGGCGGATATGCTGTTTGCTGGCGCCGGTCTCGCCGGCCACCTTGTCGATGAGTTCGGACCGGCTCAGGCCGCGGCCTATGGAAAGGCCGTATTTGTTGTGGCCGCGCCAGCGCTTCATGCTGGCCTGGATCACCTTCTCGTTCTCCCTGGTCTGCGCGAGCACTCCGGACGGCGAGCCGGCACGCGGGCGGCGCCCTTTCTGCTCTTGGGCCTTGTTGTCGTTCATGAGTTCACTCCCGGTGCCGTCCGGTCTTCGGGTTGGTCGTGCTCTTGCTCCCGAACCGGAAGATGGTGACCTGCTTCTTGTGCTGCAGCTGGGCGTAGAGCTCGGAGAGAAGGTTGCCGAGGCAGTTCAAACGGCCCAGCTCCGGCTCGGACGCAGAGGCGGAGAGCCGGTCGACCAGCCGGAGCTGGTCCTGGATGTCCGGCAGGCCCACGACGATGCGGCAGTGCGGCCCTTGGGCCTTGTCAGAGTTTGCCATTCTGCCTCCTGAGAGCTGTCCGGGACGTCAGGGCCTGCCGCCGCCGGCGTCGAGCGCGGCTTTCCGGTCCCGCATGGTCCTGTGGTGCACGCAAAGGGTGCGCTTGCCGATCTTCTTGAGCCCGCTGCTCTTGAGGCAGCGATGCGCCTCGGAATAGGTCGAGGCGAGGGTCTGGGCTTCGCACTGGTTCATCTTCGAGTCTCCTAGGGCAGTATCCGCTATGATACCTGGTCAAAGTATACCAGTTTATGAATGGGGCGGGGGGATGCGGGCGCCCGGCCTTTGCCGGTCAGACCGACTGCTCGACCTGTTCGGCGAAGAGTCGGGCCTCGTCTTCGATGGCCTGGGTGCTGCCCTTCCGTGCCGCTTCCGTCATCTCCTGGTTGAAGACGTTCCACACGGAAAGGATCCGGCGGATCTGACCGTCGAGAGGCTCTCCGGGCTTGAGCATGGCCTTGACCAGGCGGACCACCTGGGCCTGGACCGTGCGCGCGGCCGCGTAGGCTTGCGGGCTGGGCGCCTTGGATCGGTACTGCTCGGCGTAGCGGGCCAGGCCGGCGTCGAGCATGTCGAGGAAATCCTGGCCCTGCATCCGGCTGGACTTGAGGCCGCGTTCCGCGCCCCAGTCCTCGGCCAAGGTGGCGAGGTCCAATGCGGCTTTGGCCGTGAAAGCCAGCTCTTCTTGCGAAGCTTGCGGCGCGGCCGGGACGGGCTCGGCGGCGCGGCTGCGTCCGGTGAGGATGTCCTCGACCTGGTCGCCCGCTTCGCGCACCTGCGCCGGAGCCGGGGCATTCAGGCGCGAGAGCCCCTCCGTGACCGCCTGCACTCCCGCGCTCATGACCGCGAGCTTGACCGCGGGAGTCCCAGGCGCGGCCGGGAGGTCTTTCGGGGTCATGGCGACCAAGGGCGCGGGGAGGACCGGAATGAATGGCGGCGCGGACAAGGAAAGGCCGGAAGCGATGGTCAGCGCAGAGGGCGAGGCGAGAGCGGGTCCGCCCGCAGTCTGCAAGACGATGGTCTGGGGCGCGGCGCCGTAGGTCGCGGGCCTGAGCATGAGCTGGGCAGCCAGGGGCCGTGCTGAGACGCAGACCGTGAGCGAAGCCGCGAAGATGAGAGGGTGTGGCAAGCGCATCGGTGCATATGATACCCCGCCCGGCGCGCCGGCTCCTGGGCCGAACGGGGCAGCCGCTCGTGAGGAATTGGACCTGCCCATGCTTGGGCCGAATGCCGTGAGACTCTGGGACCGATTGCCCTTCTGCGCGGCCATCGGTGGCGGTAAACTTCCCCCGTGCTCTTGTTAGCGCTGGCCCTGCTCTTGCCCGCACGCCTGGGAGCAGCCCAGATCGAAGCGCGCGCCGTTTCAGGGCCCGTAGGCCTTAACGCCTACTGGGCGGGCCCGCGCACGCCGGGCGTCGGCCAGTCCCCGGCCCTGTCGCTCCTCGCCCCCAGCCTCAGCCCCTCCGTCCTGACGCCCCTCCCGCAACTCGCCGCCCCGACAGTCACTTTCCAGCCCTTGGCCGCGGCGCCCCAGCTCCCGGCCGGAGCCCCGGCAGTCCCCGTCCTCTCCGGTCTGGAACTCTGGTACTCCCAGACCTCCGAGAAGTCCGCGCCGCAGGCCTCGGCTTTGGCCGCGTTATGGGACGGCTCCCAGATCAAGGCCCCGGCTTCAGCCGCGGACGTCGTGTCTCCCGTCTCCGGCTCGGGCGAGGCTTCGGCCCTGGTCAAGGCCGCGCCGGAGACCTCCGGCTCATTCGATCTCTCGCCCGGCAGCATATTCGATTGGAAGCCGGTCGCGCAGTCGCCAGGCCACGGCTTGCCGCCCATTGACCGGCTCATCCGCTGGCTGCTGGGCCGCGAGGACGGGCGTTTCCGGCAGGGCTATGAGATGAGCAACGCGGCGCGGCGCGAGGACGCGCAGGTGTTCTTCTACGGCGAGCGGCATACGGATAAGGGCCTGATCCGCGAGAACATGCGCCGCATCGCGGCTGACATCCGTCCCGGCCGCGGGGCCCTGGTGCTCGATGAGGGATACTTCGGCCCCAAGCTCTTCGGCAGCGCGGCTGTCGAGTACCTGGAGAAAAAGGGGCTCGATCCTGAATGGCTCGGACCTTCGGCCGCCTTCGTCGCGGGCCTCGAACTGGCGGGCTGGGACGAGGAAGACGCCTACGACGAGTCCAAGCATCCGCTTCTGCAGCACCACATGAACCTTCTGGACATCAACGGACATCTCTACAGCACGGAGCGGGGGCTGCGCTACTATACGGAGCTGGCGCGCAAGGCTCTGGCGACCTTCAAGAACTGGCGGGTCCTGCGGCGCTTGGCCATCACGGAGCGCAACCTGGTCTTGGACCGCAGCGTGGCCGCGGCCCTGGAGCAGGCTCAGCGCACAGGCCAGAGCCTGCACGTCATCGCCGGGGCCGAGCATCTCGTTGAGCGGCCTTTGCTCGCTGGTTTTCCTGTGGTCGGCCGGCCGCACATGCGCCGCAGCCTCATTGAGGCTTTGGGCGGGCGGCCTTATTGGACCGGCAAGCCCGCTGACTCCGCCTCGGAATAAGGGCCCAAGCAAAGGCCGGGCCCAGGACCCACAGCCCCCCGGCCTTTAGACCCCTTCCAAACCTCAGAACGACTGTTATTCTTAAGGTGAGGATGACTATGAAGGCCCCTATCAGCAGGCTCAAGCAAGGCGTCGCGGCGGTCCTGGCCGCGGCCCTCATCCTTTTGAGCCCCGGCCTGGGCTGCTACGAGGCTTTCGCCGAGGTGGTCGCAAGCCCCATATCCGGCACGGCCCCGGTCGGCACGGCCCCGGCCAAGATGGGCTCCGCCTCTGTCCTGGGGCAGTCGACGCTTTCCGACAACGCGCGCTCGCTCTCGCTGGCCCCCGCGGCGCTCTCCCAGCTCCCCGTTTCCAACCCGACAGTCGTGGATCACGCCCAGCCGGTGCTCTTGGCGGCGCCGGTCGAATCCCAGATACCCTCAGCCGTCCCGGTCTTGGCGCGCTCCGCCGCGCTCCTTGCGGCCCCGGCCTCGGAAAAGCCCCAAGAGCCCGCGGCCAGCCCTCTGGCCAGCCTGCAGACGAGCCAGGACCAAGTCTCCGCCGTCCTGTCGCGCCAAGTCTCCAACGAAGACGCGACCACGGCTGCGGCCATGCCCTTCGAGGGCGATATCCGGACCGGAGCCATTGAGGCCGAAGCGTCCCCCTTGGAAGTCCCGGTGGCCGCCGCCCCGGCCGCGTCCAAGAGGACGACTTCGGGCCTGCGCCGCGCCGGCATCAACCTCGCCGGCGGCGCCGCGACCGGCATCGCTTTCATCGGCATCCAGCATGCCTTCACCAGCGCCGCCGTCCAAGTCCCGTCCTGGACCGCAGTCCTGGACCTGGTCGGCACGGCCGGCTACTACATCGGCAACGGCCTGGCTTTCGTCTTCGCGGTGCCGCAGATGCTCAAAACCTTCGAGGACGGGCATCACGGGGCCACGCCCATCAAGCGGGCTCTTCTGGGCATGAGCGCATCCTTGGCTTTGGGCCTCATCAGCGCGCCCTTGGCCGGACAGCTTTTCTGGGGCGTGCAGAACATCTTCGGCGCCCTGACCTTGGTCGCGCCGCTCTTGATCGGCAAGGTGCTGGCGCATGAGGGCGTGACGCTTTCAGGCGCCAGGGCCGTGGCTGCCACCGCCGCGGCCAGCGCGGCCTTGCTGGCCGTGAGCTTCGGTCTCTACGCGGCCGCCGCGGCCGTGCTGCCCGCTCTTCTGCCGGCCCTGCTGGGCAAGGCCGGCGTCTCCGCGCTGACCTTGGCCATCCAGGTGGCGACCGGCGCGGCCTTCCTGTTCCTTTTCGCCCCGGACGTCTCGGCCATCTTCAAGAGGAAGGCGCCCACGGGCTTCACGCCCTTCTTCAGCCTGCTCTTCTCCGCCGCTTCCGCCGGCTTCATCGCCTGGACCTTGCAGAAGGCCATAGAGGCGCCGGCCGGCTCCCCGCAGCGCCTGCAGTTCATCATCTACGCGGCCCAGAACATCTTGTACGCCGCGGTGGCCTGGATGAGCTACGTGTACAGCCGGAAGCACGAGCAGAAGGCCAAGGCCGGAAAGCTCTCGGCATGATCGTCTGGCTCGCTCTCGTCCCGGCCCTGGCCGCCTGCGTCCAGGCCGCGGACGTATATGACGCGCCCTTCGCCACGGCTGCCCGCGCCGCGCCGCGCGCGGTCCTGCGCGTGAGCCGCAGCCACGGCCTCTGGAACTTCCTCTGCGCCTTGACCAGCCGCCAGGATTGGGACCAACGCGACCTCGGCGAGCTCTTCGACAAGAGCCGGTTCAACACCCCCGAGCTGCGCAACGACTTCCACCGCTACAAGCCGGCCTGCGACGAGCCCGGGCTCTGGAGGGACATCACCGTCGCTGCGGCCAAGTCCCGCGACATGCAGGACTTCCGCCGCAAGCTCCGCCGGGTCATGCCCAAGCCCAGGGACGCGCAGATCATGCGCGAGGTCCTCTCCGACTTCGAGCCGGCCTACGAAGAGCTGGTCTGGCGGCCCTCGCTGGACAAGGTCCGGGCCTTCCAGGACCAGCTGGCCGAGCTTTCCCGCAAGACCGACTTCGCCGCGCTGCACGCCAAAGCTGCGGCGTTCTTCCAGGCCAAGAACGACGCCCCTTTGCTCATCGCGCTGGCGCCCGTGCCGGGCGGGCACGGCGGCCGCCAGCCGCTGCTCGGAGACGTCTTCAGCCTCGAGATGCCGATCGACGAAGACACGCTCAGCGAGGAGCAGCTGGCCAGCAGCTACGGCGTCATCTTCCACGAGATGTGCCACCTGCTCGACGACCGCAGGCCCAAGAAGCTGGCCCGCCTGCGCGAGGCGATCGCGGGCAGCGGGCTCCATGGCCTGCTCGACGAGCCCCTGGCGCTGAACGCCGGCATCTGGGCCGAGGTGAAGGTCACGGGCAAGGAGAAGGACTGGTGGAAGGATTGCGGCTACGACCAGCGCACCTGCGGTCTGGCCAAGGCCCTGCAGGGCCGCATCCGGGCCTACCTCGACGCCGGCAAGCCCATGGATGAGGATTTCCTGCGCTTCGCCCGCGAGCAGTACGACCTGTTGCCTTTGCCGCCGCAATAGTCCTATACTCGGCCCAAGCTGGAATCTCTCGGTCCAGGGGGCCTCATGAAGGATCTGCCCGCCAAGTTCTCCTCTTTCCTCATCATCCTCGGCCTGACCGCCTCCGCCGCGGCCGCTCCCATCGCCCGTGAAGACGTCCCCGGACCCCTGCAGGGCTGGATCTCCTGGGTGCTCAAAGGGCAGGAAGGCGCCTTGTGCTCCTTCTTCCACGGCCAGGACCGCAAGGAATGCCTCTGGCCCGGCGCCTTGAAGCTGGCCTTGGATGAGAAGGGCGGCCGCTTCGAGCAAGGCTGGCGCGTGGAGGCTCCGGGCTGGGCCGTGCTGCCGGGCGGCTCCGAGCATTGGCCGCAGGACGTGCGGCTCGACGGCGGCCCGGGCCTGGTGCTGCGCCGCGGCGATAGCCCCGCGCTTTTCCTCAAGAAGGCCGGCGCGCATGTGATCACCGGTTCTTTCCGCTGGGAGCGCCTGCCCGAGCAGTTGGTGGTCCCGCCGGAGACGGGCCTGCTGGCGCTCGCGGTGCGCGGCGAGGCGGTGGAGTTCCCGCAGCGCGATGAGCTCAACCATCTTTGGCTGCAGGCCAAGGCCAGGCCGGTGACGAGCCGCGAGGAGGCCCGCATCGTGGTCACGGTGCATCGCCGCCTCGTAGACGAGGTGCCCCTGCAGCTGTTGACGCGCGTGCAGCTCAAGGTCTCGGGACCGGATCGCGAGGCCGTGCTGGGCCGCGCCTTGCCCGAGGGCTTCACGCCCATGGCCCTGGTCAGCCCCATCCCGGCCCGTCTGGACCCGGACGGGCATCTGCGCGTGCAGGTGCGCGCGGGCCTTTGGGACGTGGCCCTTTCCGCCCGGCGCGCGAGCCAGGAAGAAGAACTGCGCGCTCCGGTTCCGGGGGGGACCTGGGACAACGACGAGGTCTGGGTCTTCGACGCCAAGCCGGACCTGCGCCAGGCGGACCTGGAAGGCGCGCCGGCGCTGGACCCGCAGCAGACGCAGCTGCCCGAGGATTGGAAGAGCCTGCCCGCTTTCTTGGTCAAGCCGGGGACCGTCCTGCGGCTGGTCCAGCGCCGGCGCGGCGACGACCCGCCGCCCGCGGACCGGCTGAGCCTTTCGCGCGAGCTCTGGCTGGATTTCGACGGACGGGGCTTCTCCGCGCGCGACCGCATCAAGGGCACCTTGAACCGGAGCTGGCGGCTGGATGCGGCGCCGGGCACGGACCTGGGCCGGGTCTCCGTGGACGACGAGGACCAGTTCCTCACTTCCTTGACCAGCGGCGCCGCAGCCGGGCTGGAGATGCGCAGGCAGGAGGTCAACGTGACGGCGGACAGCCGTTTCGAAGGCCGGCGTCCGCCGGCGGCGGGCTGGCGGCATGACTTCGAGTCCGTGTCGGCCCTACTGCATCTTCCTCCGGGCTGGCGCTTGTTCGCGGCCGGCGGCGTGGACCAGGCCTCCTCGACCTGGACCGGGGCCTGGACCTTGCTGGATTTCTTCTTGCTGCTCATCGCCGTGGCCGCGTTCCAGAAGCTCTTCGGCCGGCCTTGGGGGCTGACCGCCTTGGTGGGGCTGGGCTTGGCTTGGCATGAGCCGGGGGCTCCGCGCTGGCTGTGGCTGTTGGTCATTTTGTGCGCTGCGCTGCACCGGGCTTTGGCCGAGCATCCCTCCGCGGGCAAGACGGTGCTGTGGGCCCGCCGGGGCGCTTGGGCCGTCCTGGCCATGGTCTGCCTGCCCTTCTTCCTGACCCAGGCGCGCACGGGTCTCTTCCCCATCTTGGAACACCCTCTCTCCGTCCAGCCGCGAGGTGGAGACATGGTCGAGCCTGCGTCGCCGGCCGAGACCGTGTCGGACGAGGCTCAGATGGAGACCGAAGTGGACGCGGGCCGGAATATGCCGGCCGCGCCGGCCATGCAAATAGCGGCTTCGCTTGGCTCCGTGGAAAAAGCTCTCAAGAGGAGCTCTGCCAGACAGATGCAGATGAATTATGTGCGGGCCTACCCGGGGAGGAATCTCCTGCAGAACCAACTCGCTCGCGACCCCAACGCGCGGGTGACCACTGGCCCCGGAATCCCGTACTGGCAGTGGAGCACGGCGTCTCTGACCTGGAGCGGACCGGTCCCGCAGGGCCACCGCATGCGCCTTTGGCTGCTTTGCCCGGCCGCGAACCTCGTCCTGGCCTTCGCGCGCATCTTCTTCATCGCCGCGCTGGCTTTGCTCTTGGGCGGCTTCCCGGTCGAGGATTGGCTCAGGCGCCTGCGCGCGCTGGGTCCCCGTCCCAAGATGAGGGCCGCCGCGCTGTTGCTCATCGCCGTCCTGCCTATGAGCGCCGGCGCGCAGAGCTTCCCGCCGCGCGAGCTGCTCGACGAGCTGCGCGGCAGGCTGCTGGAAAAGCCCGAATGCGCTCCGCTCTGCGCGGAGAGCCCGCGCCTGCAGGTGACGGCCGCGGGCAGATGGCTCAGCCTCAAGCTGGAAATCCAGGCCGCCGCCGCGACAGCGGTACCCATCCCCACGGGCGGCCGCGACTGGACCCCCACGCGCGCCTCTTTGGATGGAACCGGCGCATCGGTGCGCCGGGCCGAGGACGGCCAGCTGTGGGCCGTCATACCCGCCGGCTCGCACCAGCTGAACTTGGAAGGCCCTTTGCCGGATAGCGACGCGGTGCAGGTCTCCTTGCCCCTGCGGCCGCGCCGCGTGGACGCTTCCGTCTCCGGCTGGACCTTGCACGGAGTGCGCGAGGACGGCCGGCCCGAGGCCAACCTCCAGCTTTCGCGCTCGCGCAGCGCGGCCGCGGTCCCGACCGCCTCGGCCCGGGCCCAGGGGACTTTCCCGCCCTTCCTCATGGTCCAGCGCACCTTGCGCTTCGGCCTCTCCTGGACCGTGGACACCTTCGTGACGCGCCTGACGCCCACGGGCACGCCCGTGGTGGCGGAGATCCCTTTGCTGCCCGGCGAGTCCGTGACCTCTTCCGATCTGCGCGTGGTCAAAGGCAACGCCCAGGTCAACATACCGGCCCAGGCCATGACCGTGGTCTGGTCCTCGGTGCTCAAGGAGACGCCGTCTTTGGCCTTGTCCGCGCCCAGGAACACGCTCTGGGCCGAGTCCTGGCGCGTCGAGCCCGGCCCTCTGTGGCATGTCACGGCCGAGGGGGTGCCGGCCATGCATCAGGAACCCGGCGCGGCGCCACGTTCCTACGCCTTCCGCCCCTGGCCGGGCGAGTCCGTGGCCGTGACGATCAGCCGGCCGGCCGCCGCCATGGGCCAGACCTTGACCATGGACCAGAGCGTGCTGGAGCTCAAGCCCGGCCTGCGCGCGACCGAGGCGGCCTTGACCGTCGCCTTGCGCAGCAGCCGCGGCGGCCAGCATGTGCTGGCCTTGCCCGCGGGCGCCGACCTGCTCTCCGTGCGCATCGATGGGGCCGCGCGGCCGATACGGCTGGAGGGCGACAAGCTGTCGGTGCCGGTGGCGCCGGGCGCGCACACGGTCGAGGTCTCCTGGCGCCAGGACGGCGGCGCGCGCCTCTTCTACCGCGCGCCAGCCGTCGACCTGGGCGCGCCGAGCGTCAACTCCCATGTCTCCATCACCATGCCGGCGCGGCGCTGGGCCTTGCTGCTGGGCGGCCGGGGCATGGGACCGGTGGTGTTGTTCTGGAGCTTCCTGGTCGTATCGGCGTTGGTCTGCTTCGGACTTTCCAGGACCGGCTTGACGCCTTTGACCTGGGGGGCGTGGTTCCTGCTCTCGGTGGGCATGATCCAGGCCAGCCTCATGGGCTCGGCCTTGGTGGCCGGCTGGTTCCTGCTGGTGGGACTGCGCGGCGCGCTCGTGCCGAAGAGATGGAGGGACCACCAGTTGGCGCAGATGGCCTTGGCGGTCTTGACCTTGGCGGCGGCCGTGGCCTTGTTCATGGCCATCAAGCAGGGCCTGCTGGGACAGCCGGACATGCAGATCGCGGGCAACGGCTCCCATGCCTCCTTGCTCCGGTGGTACAACGACCGCGCCGGCCCGGTCCTGCCTCGGCCTTGGGCACTGACCTTCCCGCTGTGGTTCTACCGTCTGGGCATGCTGGCCTGGTCCCTGTGGCTGGCGCAGGCCTTGATCTCCTGGGCGCGCTGGGCTTGGGGCTGCTACTCGGCCGGCGGCCTGTGGCGCAGGAAGGAAGATGCCCCCAAACCTCCGGACCTGAGCCAGCCGAAAGCGGCCTAGCCCGCGCGGACATCTCAGGCCCATGGCGAGCCTTCCCCATGGGCCCATGGTCCAGCCTCCGGTTGGCCCCTGCCCGCGTCCGCACCGGGCCCAGCGGCCTTGGGCCGATTGCTTCGCCCATTTTGGGACCTAGGACCCGCACGGCCCGTGCCCGGACCCCGCTATAATGGGTGCATGAAGACAATCAAGACCACCCTTTCCCTCATCATCTGCGCCTGCATGCTCGGCGTCACCCCCGGCTTCGATTGCTACCGGGCCGCCGCGGCCGTCGTGCAGACCCAGGTCCAGGCCGTTCCGGCCAACGCCGGCATGAGCGCGGTCGGCGCGTCCCTCACCAACACCGGCGGCATGACCGCCGCACCCTCGATCAGCCTCACCGGTACCTCACTTTCCGGGACCCTCAACGCCAACAGCCCGGTGCCTCAGCTCAAGTCGCAGATCCTGGCCGCCCCGATGCAGACGGCTGTCCCGGTCACGGCCCAGTCTCCGGTCACAGCCGCGCCGCAGGCCGGCGTCACTCCTATCATCATCCGTGAGGCCGTCATCCAGGCCGGAGCTCACCAGGCGGCAGGCCTCGTGAAGGCTCTGCCGAAGGCCGAGCCAGGCCAGGCCCAGAACGGCCTCGTTTGGGGCGCCTTCACCCAGCTCCAGCGCATGGTGCTTTCCTTTACCAAGAGCAAGGGCTCCAAGGGCATGCCGGACTACGACCGCGGCTCCGACGACCACATCTCCGACCCGGACGGCTCGGGCGGCGGCATCGACCCCTTGGGCAACCCCAGCCGCGACCCCAACCGCGACACCGGCCCGGATTCCCGCGACAGCGGCGATTCCTGGGACGGCGGCGGCCGCAGCGGCGGCTCCGAGCTCTTCAAGGGCCTTTCCTTCTCGAAGAGCAGCAAGGGCTCCAAGGGCATGCCGGACTACGACCGCGGCTCGGACGACCGCGTCGCCGACCCGGACGGCTCGGGCAGCGGCATCGACCCGCTGGGCAATCCCAGCCGCGACCCCAACCGCGACACCGGCCCGGATTCCCGCGACAGCGGCGACTCCTGGGACGGCGGCGGCCGCAGCGGGGGCTCCGAGCTCTTCAAGTCTCCGGTGACCGGACTCTCCGCCAGCATCAGCCTCTTCGCCCCGGCCGGCGTGCCGGCCAACACGGCCGCGGCTCCCGTCTCTTTGGACAACCGGCCCGTGGACCTCATCGTGATGTTCGGCGACACGGCCAAGCCCCTCACCCGCGACGAGCACCTCTCCCTGGTGGACGTCAACCAGAGGGGCGGCGTCAGCCTCTACGCGTTCGCCCAGCAGCGCATCATGATGCAGCTCGGCAACGCCGGCCTGGAGGCGGACACCATGGCCGCCTACAACGCCACACCCATCGCCACCTACGCGCGCATCAACGCCGCCACCATCCGCGTCGAGGCCGGCCGCGCCGCCGAGTTCCGCGCGCTCCTGGAAGGCCGCGGCTTCAAGGTCTACGACAACGCCCGGCGCCACATCGTCGAGCCCGTGCCGGTCAAGCCCGAGGATATGGACCCCGTGGGCCGCGGCGCCGTGGGCATGGACGAGAACCTCAAGATATCCAAGGCCGACACGGTCCAGGCCTTGGCCAAGAAGGTCTGGGGCGCGCCCGAGCTGGGCTTCTGGGGCCGGCTGGTCCTCCGGCTCTTCGGCGCCGCCATCCCGCAGCCCGCGGTCGGCGTCATCGACACGGGCGCGGACGTCAATCACCCTCTGCTCAAGCGCCTCAAGGCCCTCGTCAACGCCACCAGCGGGCCCAACATCGACGACAACGGCCACGGCTCCTGGGTTACCAGCATGATCCTCAATTTCGCGCCCTGGCTCAAGAACCTCACCCACTACAAGGTCTTCACCGCGGACGGCGGGGCCACCCTGGACGACATCCTCAAGGCCCTGACCATGGCCGGCAACGACGGCAACCTCATCGTCTCCAACTCCTGGGGCGACGACCAGGGCGACCCTCAGGGTCCGGACGCCCAGCTCGTGCGCAAGCTCGCGCAGGAAGGCCACATCATGGTCTTCGCCGCGGGCAACGCCGGCCCCCGCGCCAACACCGTGGGCGCGCCCGCCATCGTCAGCTACAAGGACGCCAAGACCGGCGCCATCCGCGTGGTCTCCGTGGCCGCCACGGACCGCGCGAAGAAGGTCGCCTACTTCTCCTCCCGCGGCCCCGGCTCGCCGATGACCTCGCACGACCCGAACTACAAGGACCACCGGCCCGACCTCAGCGCGGTGGGCTACAACACCGAGGGCGCCTGGCCCACGACGCAGGCCAACGAGGCCGACCGCGTGGACCCGGTCTTCGGCCCGCTCAAGGCCATCTCCGGCACCTCCATGGCCACCCCGGCCGTGGCCGGAGCCCTCGCTCTGCTGGCCATGGTCTTCGGCGTGACCACCATCGGCGAGAAGCTCGACGCCATCGTCAACGGCGTCATGTCCACCTTGGTCAAGACCGGCCAGAGCGCGGACGCCGAGGGGCAGGGCTTCATCGACCTGGACGCCGCTTTCAAGGCGATCTCCCAGGTCATGACTCCGGTCATCCCCAGTTTCGCCGCCCGCGCGGTGGTGTCTCTGGCGGCGCGCAGCCAGGCCCGCCAGGCCCGCTTGCGGGCCGCGGCCGCGATTCCTGAGGGCGCGGTCTGGGAGTACCGGGCGCTGGGCCATATGCCCCGGCAGATCCAGGACACCCACCTGCGCATGACGCTCGACCAGAGCATCGCCCGCAGCGATGCCGAAGAATACAAGACCGGGGAGTATGAGAAGTACTACACGCAGCGCCACAATCTTCTGACTCGGTATCCGGAACTGCCTCTGCGCACGTCGCTGCTCGGACGGCTGCAGCTGGCCTTGGGCGGAGGCAGGTAGGGGCGGAGTCGCCCCAGGTGAATAAAATGAGAGTCCCGGCCGAAGAATTCTCCATCTGCATCATCGAGGACGACGCGCATTTCCGCGAGACCTTCGCGGACGTGATGGCTTTGCGCGGGGTCAAGGTGCGCGGGGCGGGCACGGCCGCCGACGGCCTGGCCGCGCTGGCTCAGGGTAAGCCTTCCATCGTCATCGTGGACGTGCGCCTGCCGGACATGCACGGCTTCGACCTGTGCCGGCGCATCCGCCACACCGCCGGGCTGGCGGGGCTTCCCATCGTCCTCATCTCCGCCTCCACGCGCTACAACGATCCGCGCGACCGCGTTGAGGGGCTTTTGGCCGGGGCTTCGGCGTTCTTGCCCAAGCCCATCACCATCGAGGACCTTTGGGCCGAGATCTGCGGCGTTTTGAAAAGACCTGCTGCGGAATTCGCCTGAGCCGTTTCCGACCTTAGTCTCATCCTCCTTGGCGGGGTCAGCCCAGGGTATGCGTGCCCCGACATCACCCACTTTCAGCGTCGTCTTGAATGAGGTTCCGGCGCGCAGCGCCGGAACCCGCCCCGACACGAATGTGTCGGGGCCATGCTGTGGCCGGACACAGTTCCCAAGCCGGGTCTGTTCCGCGCTGCGTGCGCGGGATTCCGACGGGCTTCGCCCGTCGGAATGTCAGGACGGCATGCTGTCTGCTGGTCGTGCCCGAAGAACTGGGTGAATTCGAGTATGCGTGCCCCTTGACATGGTGAATCACTAGTGATACACTGAGAATATGCCCACCGAGAAGCCGCGCCTGCTCGTGACCTTGGAGCCCGGCCTCTATGCCAAGGTCCTGGCCATATCCAAGGCCAACGGGACGAACCTCTCCCTCACGGCCCGTGACCTCATCCGCGACGCCTGTAAAGATATCGAAGACCGGGGATTGGCGGCGCTGGCGCGCAAGCGCATGAAGGCCGGGGGTAAGGACGGTTGGCTGACGCATGGCGAGGTCTGGAAGTAGACGCGGAAATTTTCTTGACTTGGCGTAGTGGTCCTGCTATCATAAGATTACGCCTGAAGCAGGCGGTCGCAAGACGCCTTCCTCTTACAAAAAACCCCAGGAGAAAATCGATGGCCGAGATCGAATTGACGGATGCCACCTTCCAGAAAGAAGTCCTCGAGAGCCCCCAGCCCGTACTGGTCGATTTCTGGGCTCCCTGGTGCGGCCCCTGCCGCATGCTGGCGCCCGTGGTCAAGGAGATCGCGGAGGAGTACAAGGGACGCGTGCGCGTGGCCAAGCTCAACACGGACGAGCACCCCAACGCGGCGGGGACCTACCGCATCTCCGCCATCCCCAGCCTCCTGTTCTTCAAGGGCGGCAAGGTTGCCGAGCAGCTCGTGGGCGTGCATTCCAAAGCCGAGATCAAGAAGATACTGGAATCCCTCTTCACCAAAGCCTAGACCTTAGATTTCGCCGTCCTGCATAAACCCGAAACGATAGCGGCCGCCGTTCCTGATGAAGCCTAGGTTCTACCTCGTCGACGCCCACGCCTTCCTGCACCGGGCCTACCACGCCTTGCCGCCCCTGACCAACTCCAAGGGCGAGCCGGTGGGCGCGCTCTACGGCTTCGCGCGCATGCTCCTGCAGATCCTCAAGCGCGACAAGCCCGACCGCATGGCTGTCTGCTTCGACCGGCCCGAGCCCACCTTCCGGCACAAGCTCTTCCCCGAGTACAAGGCCACCCGCAAGGAGACCGACGAGGACCTCGTCTTCCAGCTCAAGCAGGCCCGCGACATGGTCGAGGCCATGGGCTTCGTCTGCGTGGAGAAAGCGGGCTTCGAGGCCGACGACCTCATGGCCACCTTGGCCAAGGCCGGGGCGAAGGACGGCTACGAGGCCGTGCTGGTCACCGGCGACAAGGATGTCCTGCAGCTCGTCGGCCCCGGCATCCGCGTCTTCAACCCCTCCAAGAACGTCTACATGGACGCCCCCCAGATAGAGGAGAAACTCGGCGTCGGCCCCCAGGCCGTGGTGGACTACCTAGCCTTGATCGGGGACAGCTCGGACAACGTCCCGGGCGTGCGCGGCATCGGCCCGGTCGGAGCGGCCAAGCTCTTGAAGAAATTCGGAACCCTGCATGACGCGCTCAAGGCCGCCAAGGCGGCGGACCCCTCCATACCCCCCAAGACCGCCCAGGCCTTGGTCGAGGGGGAGAAGACGGCGGCGACCGCCACGGAGCTCATCACTCTCGACACCAAGGTCCCGGTCGAGGCCAAGCCCTCCGCCTGCAAGCTGCCCGAGCCCGACGCAGAGACGCTCAGGGCCGTATTCGGCCGCTTGGAATTCGGCTCATTGCTCAAGGAGATGCTGCCGCGCAGCGGCGACGGCGCCCTGACCGAGCCTGAGCCCGCGGCGCCGCAGGCCTCCCCGGCGTCCTCGGGAAGCACCGCCGCCCGCGAGGTCCCTTTCGCTGAACTGCGGGCGGAACTCGCCCATGCCAAGACCCTCACCGTGACGGCGCGCCGCAACCCCAAGCCGGACCTGGCCGCGGGCTCGGTCCTGGCCGCCGTGGGGCTTCCCGACGGCCGCACCGCGGTGTTGGACGAGGCGCTCCTGCGCCGCGAGGCCGCGCATCTGACCAAGTTGCTCTCGGGCCCGGCCCTCAAGGTGGGCTATGACCTCAAGGAGACGCGCGCGGCCCTGGAGACCGCGGGCATCGGCGCTTCCGGACGGTCCTTCGACACCATGCTCGCCGCCTACTGCATCAACCCCGCGGAATCGGGCCGCCGGGCCTCGGGCAAGGACCTGCGCGCGGAGCTGCTCAGCGGCGCGGCCGCGGCCTTGGACCACGAGGTCATGGCCGAAGGCATGGACAGCGCCGGGGTGCGCAAGCTCTTCGACGAGATGGAGATGCCGCTCAGCGAGATCCTGCGCGGCATGGAGGCCGCGGGTGTGGCCGTGGATGGCGCCTATCTGGGGCGGCTCTTGACCGAGTTCGAGGCCGACATAGCCGCGCTGCGCGACGAGATCGACCGTCTGGCCGGCGCTGAGATCAATCCCAGCTCCCCTAAGCAGTTGGGCGTGCTCCTCTACGACAAGCTCGGCCTGCCTGTGCCGCACGAGACGGCCAAGGGCGGACGCTCGACGGACGAGGAAGCCCTGCAGATCCTCGCCAAGCAGCATCCCATCCCGGCCAAAGTCCTGGATTTCCGGGAGCTGGCCAAGCTCAAGAGCACCTACATCGACGGGCTGCTGGCCCGCCTGGACCCCAAGGACTCGCGGGTCCATACCCATTTCGACCAGACCGGCACGGCCACCGGCCGGCTCTCCAGCCTCGACCCCAACCTGCAGAACATCCCGGTCCGTTCCCCGGCGGGGCAGAGGATACGCCGGGCCTTCGTGGCCCGGGAGGGCTGCGTGCTGGTCTCCGCCGACTATTCCCAGGTCGACCTGCGCGTCCTGGCGCACGTCTCGGGCGACGAGACCCTTTCCGAGTCCTTCCGTGAGAACGAGGACATCCATCGGCGCACGGCCAGCGAGGTCTTCCACGTGCCGCCGGAGCAGGTGGACAAGGAGATGCGCCGCCGCGCCAAGGCCATCAATTTCGGCATCGTCTACGGTCAGACCGCCTTCGGCCTGGCCGCGGAGCTGGGCATCCCCCAGGGCGAGGCCGGGCGCTACATCAAAGACTACCTGGCGCGCTATCCCGGGGTCGCGGCCTGGGTGGCCAAGAACCTGGAGGCCGCGCGCCGCGACGGTCTCGTGCGCACCCCCTTCGGCCGGATCCGGCACCTGCCCGAGCTGCACGCCAAGAACACGGCCCTGCGGCAGTTCGCGGAGCGCGCCGCGCGCAATACTCCCATCCAGGGGGGCTCGGCGGACATCATCAAGCTCGCCATGATCGCGGTGGACCGGGGCTTGCCCGGCAAGTGGAAGGCGCGGATGCTCCTGCAGATCCACGACGAACTCCTCTTCGAGGTGCCGCGCGGCCAAGTCGGGTCCTTCGCCTCCTGGGCCAAGGAGACGATGGAGAGAGCGGCGAAACTGGACGTGCCGCTGGTGGCCGACGTCAAGGCCGGGGAAAACTGGCAGGACATGGAGGGCCTCAAGTAATGGCGCGCTTCTTCTCCAGCGAGCCTCTCAACCTGCGGCGCATGTCGCCGGGGGTCAAGAACCTCGTCCTGGCCAACGTCGCCGTGTTCGTGGTCAGCTCCATCGCGGGCGGGGACTTCATCCGGCTCTTCGGCTTGGTGCCCCGGCAGGTCCTGCAGGAGCGCTGGGTCTGGCAGCCGGTGACCTACATGTTCGTGCACGGCGGCTTCGTGCACCTGCTCTTCAACGTGTTCATGCTCTGGATGTTCGGCATGGCCATCGAGGCGCAGTGGGGCACCCGGGAGTTCCTGAAGTTCTACTTCGTCTGCGGCCTGAGCGTGGCTCTGGTGAAGGTCGCGCTCTGGCCGCACTCCGCCATCCCGCTCATCGGCGCCTCGGGGGCCCTCTTCGGCCTGCTGGTGGCCTTTGCGATGCTCTATCCGGACTCGGTGGTCTACCTCTACTTCTTCATCCCGGTCAAGGCCGCGCACATGGCCATCCTCTGCGGGGCCATGGAGTTCTTCATGATGCTGGGCCAGGGCAACGGCGGCATCGACCATTTCGCCCACCTCACCGGCCTCGGGGTCGGCTATGTCTATATCCGCTGGTGGTGGGTCCTCAAGCTGCGGCTGAAGTCGGCCCTGTCGGCCCTGTTGGGCCTGGCCGCGCCGCCGGCCCGGGCTTCCTCAAAGCGGACGTCTGGGCGGCCGGCCCGGCCGCGCGGCGCGCCGCAGTCCGAGCCGCCGGCCCCGGCCAGCATGGAGGATGTGGACCGCATACTCGACAAGATCCTGGCCAAGGGGCTCGACTCTTTGACCCAGGACGAGCGCGAGGTCATGCGCCGCTACTCCGACCGGATGAAGCACTGATGGGAAGAGTCCTGGTGGTGGGATTGACGGGAGGCATAGGCTCCGGCAAATCCGAGGCCTTGCGGGCTCTGCGCGGGCTGGGAGCGGCGACCTTGTGCCTCGACGAGGTGGCCCATCGGGTCCTGTCCAAGGGCGGACCGGCCTACGGGCCGGTGCGGCGCGCCTTCGGCGCCGCGGTCCTGGGCCCGGATGGAGAGATCGACCGGCGGGCCCTGGGCCGGGCCGTCTTCGCCGACGCGCGCCGGCGCCGGAGACTGGAGCGTCTGACCCATCCGGTCATCCTGCGCGAGATGCGCCGGACGGTCCGGGCGCGGAGACGGGGGCTTCTGGTCGTGGACGCGCCGCTTCTCTTCGAGGCCGGCCTGGAGCGGGAGTTCGATCTGACCGTCGTGGTCGCGGCGGGCTGGCGCGCGCGCCTGCGGCGCCTGCGCCGGCGCGACGGTCTGCCCGTCTCTGAATTGCGTCGACGGATGACCGCCCAGCTTCCGCTGGCGGAGAAGGCGCGGCGCGCGGATGTGGTCATCGGCAACGACGGGACCCGCGGCCAGCTGCGCCGGACGGTCCGGGAATATCACAGGGCGTTCGAACTGATCTATGGAGGATAAGAAGATGGAGAGCACCAGCGCCGACACCACCCCCGCCGTCACCCCTACGGTCACCCCCGCCGCCGCCACCGGCTCAGCCGCGGCGCCGTCCCGGCAGCCGCCGGTGGCCCAGATGGACGCGACCCAGCTCACCAAGATGACCATCGCGGAGCTGAGCAAGATCGCGCAGAACCTCAAGCTCGAGGGCATATCCGGGCTGCGCAAGCAGGAGATGATCGCCAAGATCCTCGACGGCCAGCTCAAGGCCAACGGGATGATCTACGACGAGGGGGTGCTCGAGGTCCTGCCCGACGGCTTCGGCTTCCTGCGCTCGGCGGTCTACAACTACCTTCCCGGCCCGGACGACATCTACATCTCGCCCTCGCAGATCAAGAAGTTCGGGCTGCGCAAGGGCGACACCGTCTCGGGCTTCGTCCGGCCGCCCAAGGAAGGGGAGCGCTTCTTCGCGCTGCTGCAGGTCAAGAAGATCAACGGCATGGACGCCGAGCAGCCCAAGGAACGGCCTTTCTTCGACAACCTGACCCCCCTGCACCCCGACGAGCGCTTCCTGCTCGAGACCGAGCGCAACGAGCTCACCACGCGCCTCATCGACCTCTTCAGCCCCATCGGCAAGGGCCAGCGCGGCCTCATCGTCGCCGCGCCCAAGACCGGCAAGACCATCATCCTGCAGAAGATCGCCAACGCCGTCGCGACCAACCACCCCGGCGTCGTCGTCATGGTCCTGCTCATCGACGAGCGGCCCGAAGAGGTCACGGACATGAAGCGCTCGATCAAGGGCGAGGTCGTGGCCTCGACCTTCGACGAGCCCGCCGACCGGCACGTCCAAGTGGCGGAGATGGTGCTGGAGAAGGCCAAGCGCTTGGTCGAGATGGGCAAGGACGTGGTGGTCTTGCTGGACTCCATCACCCGCCTGGCCCGGGCCTACAACACCATCTGCCCCTCGACCGGCCGGGTGCTCTCGGGCGGCCTGGAGGCGACCTCCTTGCAGAGGCCCAAGCGCTTCCTGGGCGCGGCGCGCAACATCGAGGAGGGGGGGAGCCTCACCATCATGGGCACGGCGCTGGTCGACACGGGCAGCCGCATGGACGAGGTCATCTTCGAGGAGTTCAAGGGCACCGGCAACTCCGAGATGTGCCTGGACCGCAAGCTCGCCGACCGCAGGATGTTCCCGGCCATCGAGATCAACCGCTCCGGCACGCGTAAGGAAGAGCTCCTCCTCTCCGAGGACGAGATCAACAAGATGTGGATCCTGCGCAAGGTCCTGGCGCCGCTGGGCTCGGTGGAGGCCATGGAGCTTTTGCGCGACAAGCTGCTGACCACCAAGAGCAACAAGGAGTTTTTGAAGTCCATGGAGCTCTCAGAGCTGTCGGGGGCCGATTGATCGAAGTTCGGCGCCCGAAGGGCGCCGAACTCCAAACGCCCCCCCTTGAGGGGGGGCGTTTGTTCCGTTGGGGGGAGCTAGCGCTGTTGTCGTTCCTCCTCCCCGCCTCCCTTTCCGCCGCTACCCCCGCCGCCGTCAACCTGCGCGACTGGTCGCGCTACTCCGTGCTGACCCCGGCGGGCCCCGAAGAGCCCCAGCCGGAGACCTTCCGCAAGGTCAAGCGCCTGCTTTGGGTCTCGCACAAGGTGAACAAGGGAGAATACAGCGCCTCCTACCTGGCCAAGCTCTACGGGACCACGGTCGCGAGCCTGCAGGCCACCAACCGCGACGAGCTCTACCTGTTCGGCAGCGGCCGCAAGCTGGTCGTGCACAACAAGGACGGGATGCTCTATGAGGTGCGCAAGGATACGGAGACGCTCAGCGGCATCGTGGCGAAGTTCAAGGGCGGCGGCCAGCAGGCGCGGCAGTTCCGGGAGTGGGTGGTCAAGGCCAACGGCCTGCCGGGCTACGCAATTCTCGACGATTATGTGTTCGAGAAAGGCAGCCGCGTCCTGCTGCCCGGCATCAAGATCAACTTCGACACCTACCACTACCCAGTCAACAGCGTCCACCGCCTGAGCTCGCGCTTCGGCTTGCGGCGGCATCCCATCTCCCATGAGCGCCGCCGGCATGTGGGCATCGACATCCCCAAGCCCTACGGCACGCCGGTCTACCCCGCGCGCAGCGGGGTCGTCGTCGAGGCGGGTTGGCGGGAGGGCTACGGCATGCTGGTCATCATCCGGCATCCGGACGGCTTCTCCACGCGCTACGGCCACATGTCCAAGATCCTGGTCAAGGTCGGACAGCTGGTCCAGCGCGGCAAGACCCTCATCGGCAAGGTCGGCTCGACCGGGAACTCCACGGGACCGCACCTGCACTTCGAGGTGCGCAACCGCAACGGCGATCCCGTGAACCCCTCCCAGAAGATTGGCCGGCGCTGAAGAAGTTTTTGCTATAATGATTCCCTAATCCACAGAGGAAGGAAGACCATATGAAAGCTGGAATCCATCCCGTCTACACCAACGCGAAGGTGGTCTGCGCCTGCGGCAACACCTTCGAGACCCGCTCTACCAAGGAGCTCATCAAGCTCGAGATCTGCTCGGCCTGCCATCCCTTCTACACCGGCCAGCAGAGGCTCGTCGACACGGCCGGGCGCGTGGAGCGCTTCAAGAAGCGTTTCGAGTCCACGGGCGGCAAGACCGTGGTGCGCAAGCCGGCCAAGAGCGTCAAGAAGGCGCTCGAGCCCGTCAAGAGCAACAAGGCCCTGCGCCGCGCCGTGCTCACCACGGCTCCCAAGAAGGACGAGGCTCCGGCGGGCAAGAAGCCGGCCAAGAAAGAAGCTTAGACCCGCGTCCCGCAACGGTCCCGGCCCGCCAGGGTCGGGACCGCGCATTTATGGATCCCAAGCTCCAGAAGCTCGCGGCCGAATCCCGGGAGATCGAAGCGCGCCTCTCCCAGGGCGGCCTTGCCGCGCCCGAGCTCAAGGAGCTTTCCCGGCGCCACGCCGAGCTGGCCCCCCTGGCGGCTCAAGTCAAGGAGCTGGAGCGTCTCGCCAAGGAGCTTCAGGACCTGGAAGCCCTGCTGACGGGCGGCGACGCGGAGATGCTCGCCCTGGCCGCGGCCGAGAAGCACCAGATCTCGGAGAAGGTCCGCGCGTTGGAGGAGTCCCTGCGCTTGGACCTCGTGCCCAAGGACAAGGCCGACTCGCGCAACGTGTTCCTGGAGGTCCGGGCCGGTGCCGGGGGCGAGGAGGCCGCGCTCTTCGCTTCGGAGCTGTTGCGCATGTACACGCGCTTCGCCGAGGCCAAGGGCTGGAAGACCGAGGTCCACGAGCTCTCGCAGACCGGCCTCAAGGGCCTTAAGCAGGCCGTGATCTTCGTGACCGGCAAGGAGGTCTTCTCCTGGCTGCGCTACGAGGGCGGGGTGCATCGCGTGCAGCGCGTGCCCGCCACCGAGGCTTCGGGCCGCATCCACACATCCACCGTGACCGTGGCCGTGATGCCTGAAGTCGAGGAAGTCGAGGTCGCGATCAAGCCCGATGACCTGAAATTCGATACCTACCGCTCCGGTGGAGCGGGCGGGCAGAATGTCAACAAGGTGGAGACCGCGGTGCGCATCACGCACCTCCCCTCCGGCATCGTGGTGGAGTGCCAGGAAGAGCGCTCCCAGGGACGCAACCGCGAGAAGGCCATGAAGCGCCTGCTGGCCAAGCTGGCTGACCAGGAACGCGAGAAGGCCTTCGCCCTCAACGCCTCGGCGCGGCGCTCCCAGGTGGGAACGGGCGACCGCTCCGAGAAGATCCGCACCTACAATTTTCCGCAGAACCGGGTGACCGACCACCGCCTGGAGCAGTCCTGGCACAACCTGCCCGCCGTCATGGAAGGCGAGATCGGCCCGGTGCTCGAAGCCTTGCGCGTCGAGGCCAGGCGCAAGGCCTTGGAGGAAGCGCAGGCTTGAGCCAGCCAGGCCGCAGGAAGGGGCTGCCGCTTCCCCCTCACCACCGGAACTGGAAGGGCCAAGTCCGGGAGTGGCTTGCCGACGCCGTCGCTTTCCTCCAGAGGAAGGGAGTGCCCGAGGCCGAAGCCAACGCGGAGTTCATCATGGCCGCGGTCCTGGAGACCAGCCGCAACGATGTGAGGCTGGGCTCTTCCCACCCTCTCGACGAGAAGCAGGGCTTCCACTTTTGGGCTTTGGTGAAGGAGCGCGGCGAGCGCATCCCCTTGGCGTACGTGCTGGAGTCGCAGAATTTCATGGGCCTGGACATCGCGCTGACGCGGGAGGTCCTGGTGCCGCGGCCGGAGACGGAGGAGCTGGTTGCCGAGGCGCAAAGCCGCCTGCGCTCTTTGAGCCGGCCTAATCCCGTCATCCTGGAGATCGGCACGGGCACGGGCTGTGTGGCCATCGCCTTGGCCAAGAGCGTCCCGGGGGCCATGGTCTATGCCACGGAGATCAGCCCTGCCGCTTTGGAGTTGGCCCAGAGGAACGCGGCGAAGCATGGGGTGAGCCGCAGCATCCGCTTCCTCCACGAAGACCTTTTCAAGCCGGCGGGCAAGGCTTCGGGCTGGGCGGATTTGGTGGTGTCGAACCCTCCCTACATACCTTCGGCCGAGATCGACGGGCTTGAGCCGGAGGTGCGCAACGAGCCGCGCTTGGCTTTGGATGGGGGCAAGGACGGTCTCGACGCCATCCGCGCCATCGCGGCGGACGCGCCGCAGCGCATCAAGAAGGACGGCTTTTTGCTCCTCGAGATCGGCGCTGCGCAGGGGCCCGCGGTCCGGGATATCCTGGCCAAGGCCGGCGGTCGGGAAGTCGAGGTCCGCAAGGACCTTCAGGGCCTGGACCGCATCGCGGTCGCGCGGTTCTGAGCGCACCCTCCGTCCCGCCTTGGCCTTTATGTATAATTCTCCAACGTAATCATGGACCGCTTCATCATCGACGGCGGCGCGCCCCTGCGCGGCACCATCCATATCAGCGGCTCGAAGAACTCCGCGCTCCCCATCCTGTTCGCCACCTTGCTCACCGACGAGCCCTGCGTCCTGGAGAACGTCCCCACCAAGCTGCGCGACATCCGGCTGACCATCCGGGTGCTCGAGGCCATCGGCAAATGCGTGGATGTCTCCGGCTCCCGCGTCTTCGTCCACGCGGACAAACCCCTCAAGACCCGCGCTCCCTACGACCTGGTCAAGCAGATGCGCGCCTCGGTCCTCGTGGCCGGGCCCCTGCTGGCCCGCTTCGGCTGGGTGCGCGTGCCCATCCCCGGAGGCTGCGCCATCGGCGTTCGGCCCATCGACATCCACATCAAAGGATTCGAAGACCTCGGCGCCCGGCGCGTCCTCGAGCAGGGGGACCTCATCCTCGACTCGCCCATGCGGCCCGGCCGCGTGCATTTCAAATTCCCCAGCGTGGGCGCCACCGAGAACCTGATGATGGCCGCGGCGGCCCTGGACGGGACCACCGTCATCCTCAACGCGGCCCGCGAGCCCGAGATCGAGGACCTCGGCGGTTTCCTCACCGCGATGGGCGCTCGGGTCAGCGGAGCCGGCACCTCCGCCATCACCATCCGCGGCTCCCGGGCCCTGCGCGGGGCCAAGCACAGCGTCATCCCCGACCGCATAGAGACCGGCACCTTCATGCTCGCGGCCGCGGCGACTCAGGGCAGCCTGCTTCTGGCGGGCACGGAGTCCGCCCATCTCAAGGCCCTCATCGCCAAGATGCGCGCGGCCGGGGCCACGGTGCGCGAAGGCCGCGGCCACATCGCCGTCTCCATGAAGGGCCGCCCCAAGCCCGCCTCCATCGTCACCGCTCCGCACCCGGGCTTCCCCACCGACCTCCAGGCCCCCTGGATGGCCTGGATGAGCCTGGCCCAAGGCGCCAGCCGCATCAGGGAGGCGGTCTTCGAGAACCGCTTCATGCACGCGGCCGAGCTCGCCCGCATGGGCGCGCGCATCGCGGTCTCCGGCGAGACCGCCGCGGTCCAAGGCGTGGAGGGGCTCAGCGGAGCCCCCATCATGGCCTCGGACCTGCGCGCCGGCGCGGCTCTCCTGGTCGCCGCTTTGGCCGCGCGGGGCCGTACCGCGGTGGCGCGCGTCTATCACATCGACCGCGGCTACGAGCGCATCGAGGCCAAGCTGCGCGCGGTCGGAGCGCGCATCAAGCGCGTCAAGACATGACATTCCGGGAGGCTCTGCGCGTCCTCGCCGAGCGGCAGGAGAACCGGATACTCCTCGGCCTGTCGCGAGTGCGGGGCGTCTTGAAGCGCCTGGGAAATCCCCATAAGAATCTGCCCTGTGTCCATGTGGCCGGCACCAACGGCAAGGGCTCGACCTGCGCCATCCTGGAGTCCGTCCTGCGCGCCGAAGGAAAGCGCACCGGGCTCTACCTCTCCCCGCACCTGGAGTCCGTACGAGAGCGCATCCAGGTCGGCGGGGAGATGATCCCGGAGCGGGACTTCGCCCGGCTTCTAGGACGGACTCTCGCCGCCGACACGAAAGATGAGCTCACCTATTTCGAGTTGCTGACCTGCGTCGCGTTCCTGCATTTCCAGGGCAGCCGGGTCGAGGTCGCGGTACTGGAGACCGGCCTCGGCGGCAGGCTCGACGCCACCAACGTAGTTCCCAAGCCCCTGGCCTGCGTCATCAGCTCGATAGACTTCGACCACATGCAGTGGCTGGGCCGGAGCTTGGCGCGCATCGCGGCGGAGAAAGCCGGCATCATCAAGCGCGGGGTCCCGGTGTTCTGTCCGACCCTGCCCGGCGCCGCGCTGTCGGTGGTCAAGAGGACCGCCGGGGCTCTGCGGGCCCCCCTGACCGTGGTGGACCGGCCTTTCCTGACCCGTTCGGTCCATTGGAAGATGAACCGGCAGGTCTTGAGCGACGGCCGCAGGAGCTTCGCGCTGTCTTTGCTGGGATCCCGGCAGGGCGGCAACGCGGCCCTGGCCAAAGCGGTCCTCGACCGCGTCAGCCCAGTGAGCGCGGAGTCCTGGAGCCGGGGCCTGCGGCGGGTGCGGCTGCCCGCCCGCTTCAACGTGCTGACCAAGCACGGCAAGACCGCGGTCGTAGACGGGGCGCATAACCCTGAGGCCATGGGCGAGCTCGCGCGCACTTTGAAGGGTTTCCGCCCGGGCCGGGTGCGCTGGATCCTCGGCCTCATGAAGGACAAGGACAAGGGCGCGGTCGTGGGGCGCATGGCGTCCATGCTCACGGACGCGGTCGCCACCGCCCCGCCAGGCTCCCGGGCCCTGCCCGCGGCTGCGCTGGCCGACGAGCTGCGCCGCCAGGCTCCCCGCGCCTCGGTCCAGGTCGAGGCCGAGGCGGCCGCGGCGGTCCGCGGCTGGCTCTGCGACCCGGCCGCGCCGCGGACCGCCGTGGTGTGCGGCTCTTTCTACTTGGCCGCGGAGGCGCTCAGGATCATCGGGAAGGCGCCGGGAGGCGGTCATGCCTAAGCTCGCTTTCGGCGTGGACGTGGGGGGGACCTTCGCCAAGATCGCGGCCGTGACCCCGACGGGCAAGATCCTGCGCATGGATGAGATCCCGACCGACCCCCATTCCGGGCCGGCCGATTTCGTGGAGCGCATCGCCGACCTGCTACGGGGCTGGGGCCGGCAGGGCCTCAAGGCCGAGGCTTTCGGCTTCGCGGTGGCGGGCGACGTGGATCATGAGCGCGGCCGCCTGCGCCTGACCCCGAACCTTCCCGGCTGGCCGGGCTATCCCTTCCGCGACGCCTTCCGCCGGCGCCTGCGCCTGCCCACGGTCATGGAGAACGACGCCAACGCCGCGGTCTGGGGCGCCTACGTGACCGAGCTCGGGCGCCGGCCGCGCAGCATGATCGGCGTGACCTTGGGCACCGGAGTGGGCGGGGGTCTCGTGATCGACGGCCGCCTCCTGCGCGGAGCCACCGGCACCGCCGGCGAGATCGGCCATACCAAAGTCGCCTCGCCGGGCGAGCCCTGCCGCTGCGGCTCCCGGGGCTGTCTCGAGGCCTACGCCGGCACCTATGGGATCCTGCGCCTGGCGCGCCGGCTCCTGCGCGCCCGGCCGGGCCGGGGCCGCCTGTTGCGGGACCTGTGCCCCAACCTCAAAGCCCTGACCCCGAAGGTGCTCAAGGCTGCGGCCGAACGCGGCGACGACCTTGCGGCCGAGGTCTGGGAGCGGACCGGGATCATGCTGGGCCTGGGCCTGGCCGATGCCGTCATGCTCGTCAATCCCGAGGTCCTCATTCTCCTGGGAGGCGTGTCCCGGGCCGGGGATCGGCTCCTGGGCCCGGTGCGCCGCGTGTTCCGCGGCCGGCCCTTCGGCACGGCCTTGCGCGCGGTCAGGCTGCGCTGCGCGGCCAACCCTGACGGCGGCTGCGTGGGCGCGGCGCTGCTGGCCTCGGAGGAGTCCTGATCCTCACCGACCTGCTGCTGGCCTCTCTGCTGGGCTGCGCGGGCCGGGCCGCGGCGGCCCCGGCCTCCCCGTCAGCGTCCACTTCGACCTACGAGCTGCCCGCGGCCCCCGCGGACTCGCACCTGGACTTCACGGCGGAGCACCTGGACTACGACCGCGACAAGGCGCTCATCCATCTCAAGGGCGACGTGCGCGTCAAGGAGTCCACCTGGACGCTCAAGGGCTCCGAGCTCTGGATCGACACGGCGCGCCACCGGGGCCGCTCAGAGGGGTTCCTGTTCATCGACGACGGGGTCAGCGCCGTGACCGGCACATCTGGCGACTTCGACTTCGTGGACCACACCGGTGAACTCTTCAACGCCTCGGCCGGCTACGGAGACTGGCGGGTCCACGCCCGGAGCCTGGTGCTCGACGAAAAACGCCGCCTCCACTACACCGGCGCGGACTTCACGAGCTGCAGCTACGTCCCGCCGCACTACCATCTCCACGCCAGCCGCATGACCGTGGTGCCGGGCAATTATATGTTCGGGCGCAACGTGGTGTATTTCCTCGGCAAGATGCCCTTGTTCTACATGCCGCTCGTCTATAAATCCCTCTCCAAGACCCACTTGCTGCGCTTCAAGGTCCAGCCCGGTTTCGACCACCGCAACGGCGGCTTCCTCAAGGGCACCCTCGTGACCGACCACTCCAGGACCTGGCGCACCAAGCTCTTCCTCGACTACTACACCACGATGGGAGTCGGCACCGGCGGAGAGCTCTGGCACCGCGACGGCGAGGACGCGCGCGGGGTCCTGGCGGGCTACCACATCCACGAAGCCAAAGGCGGGGCCGAGCGCTGGTCCGTCACCGGCGACCTCTACCAGGCCTTCGCCAGCTCATTCGCGGTGCAAGGCCGCGTGCAGGTGATGAACGACGCGTTTTTCAACAACGATTACGCCCGTTCCAGCCTCTTCCCCGTCACGCCGAACCTCATGAACAACGGGGCCTTGGTCTACCGGCTCCCCCAGGTGACGTCCCGCCTGAGCTACTCCCGCGAGGACGACGCCATCTCCACCCACACCTTCGTGAAGACCGCGGAGAGCGCGCCCAGGCTCGACGTGAATTCGGCGCAGCTCAAGTTCCTGGGGCTGCCCTGGCTCAATACCCTCTCCGGCTTCGCGGACAATACCTATCTCAGAGGCCGCTCCTTCATCCAGAAATCGGTCGGCGGCACCTGGGAGATCACGCGCGCCTTCAAGCTCTCTCGGACCGTAAGCTTCACGCCGCGCGCCAATTACAGCGATGTTTATTACAACCAGACGCTGGCGACCAGCACCGGGACCGTCAACCCGCGCGACATCACCGTGGGGCGCTATCTCGCCGCCGGCACCCTGCGAATGAGGAATCTGGCCGGAGACCTCGATATCACGCAGACCTATTCGCGGCGTTTCGTGCCGGATTCGTTCACCGTTGACACCAGCGCCGACGACTACGGCGTGGAGACCAACCTGGTTTCGGTCGTGCAGACCTACCGTCCCACGCGCCTGGTGCTGGCGCGGGTGGGTTCCGGCTACGACTTCCGGGAGTTCCGCAGCCACGCCGTGGGCTTCCACGACAGCCTGCAGCCCATCCAGACCGACGTGATCCTCACGCCCGGTAATGACTTCAATCTCGCCCTCCGCGACGACTACCTGCTCGGGACCGGCAACCGCAACACCATCTTCAACGCCACCGTGGGCGACGAGCTGAAGACTTTCCTTACCGCGGGAGTGGGCTACAACCTGGCCCAGGCCGAACGCTACTATCTCAACACCGAGTTCGGCTGGTCGAACTCGTCCGGGACCCTGCACGTCACCGCGGCTCTGCGCTCCTCGGTCCTCACGCCGGGAGGGTTCCAGCGGCTGCACTCTTTTTACGTCTTCGACCGGGAAGCGCAGGTGGTCAAGCGCTGGCACGACTACTATACCAAGCTGACCTGCCGGTTCCGGCCCGGCAATGTCAGGGAGTTCGGCATCCGCATCGAGATGAAGTTCAGAGGCTTCGATGCGGAACAGCAGAAGGTCCATGACTGGGAATCGGAGTGGTTCCCGGAGCGGGCCCACGGGCGGGAAGACAGGCCTTAGGCCAGGCTAGGGCCTCGGCGGTGGGCTTCCCGGCCTCCGACGCGTCAGGAGGCTCAGGTCCTGGCGAGACCGGACCTCGCTGGATCTGAGCGCCAGAGCCTGCCGCTTGGCGGCGGCGGCATCCTCGGTCCGGCCTTGAGCGGCGAGGACCGCGGCCAGCGCGGCGAGGGCATCGGGGTCCCGGGGGTCGAGCCGGATGCTCCTGCGCAGGCGGCTCTCGGCTTCGGCGAGCCGGCCCTCCCGGAGCAGGCAGAGCCCCATATTGGTGTGGGTCAGGGCGAGGTTCGGGTCCGCCCGCAGGGACTGGGAGAATGCCAGCTCGGCTTCCGCGAGGCGGCCCTGCCCAGCCAGGTCCGCGCCCATGTTGTTGTAGCGCTGCGCGGGGCTGTCCTTGTAGGTCAGAGCTTGCCGGAGCGTGTCGCGGGCGAAGGTCGAATCCGGATAGACCGCCAGCACCGCGCTCCAGAGGCTGATGGAATCCTTCCAGACTCGGAGCTGGCGCACGGTCAGCGCGCTGAGGACGATGAGCAGCGCCGCGGCCAAAGACAGGGCCGCGGCGCGGACCAGCGGCCGGTCCCGGCGCAGCAGCCGCTCCAGGAGCGCTCCGGCTCCGACGGCCCAGCCGAGGCACGCCAAGTAGGTCCAGCGGTCCGCGGCCGCGAGCGTGGTGTTGGTCATCCTGACCAATCCGATTACCGGCGCGAGGCTGGCGCCGTAAAAGACCCACAGCAGGAGGCCCGCTGGCCAGCGGCGCCAAGCCCGGACCGCTGCGGCCGTGAGCGCGCAGACGAGGGCGGCGCAGGCCCAGTAAGGCCAGGTCCGCAGGAGCAGGGGCAGCGGCAGCTCATGGAAGGCACAGAGCCCGGCTGGCCACAAGGTCTTGCCGAGGTAGAAGACCATGCCGTAGCAGGCCTGGCAGGCGCGGGGCATGAGGCCCCAGGACTGCAAGGGCAAGGGGGTCGACCCCGCCATCCCGTGGGCGCGGGTCGCCAGGCTTCCGGCGGCCGCGGCGAGCAGCAGGAACGGGAGCTTCTCCAGCCACACGGGGCGCGTCCCGGGCTCGCCCCAGCGCCCGGGAGCCGGCGGCAGCCGGCGCAGGGGATAGATATCCAATAGGATGAGCACCAAGGGCAGGCTTAGGGCCAGCGCCTTGGAGAGAAGGGCTGCGGCGAACCACAGCAGGGCCCAGCCTTGGCCGCGCCACCAGCCGCCTGCTCCGGAGGCCCGGTCAGCCCCGCGCAGGTACGCCAGGATGCTGAGCAGATAGAAGAACGCGGAGAGGACATCGCGCCGTTCCGAGACCCAGGCGACCGACTCCACGCGCAGGGGATGCAGGGCGAAGACCAGGGCCGAGAAGGCGGCTCCGGCCAGCAGAGGCCAACGCGGGGCCGCGGTCGGGGACGGCGGCG
This sequence comes from Elusimicrobiota bacterium, assembly GCA_026388095.1. Lineage (NCBI taxonomy): Bacteria > Pseudomonadati > Elusimicrobiota > Elusimicrobiota bacterium. The sequence continues at coordinate 146,239 of JAPLKL010000040.1, forward strand.
GGGCTATGCGTTCCAGCAAGGATGCCGCCACAGCAAAGAAGACCGCAGCGTTGGCCGCGTGGATCAGCAGGTTGCTCAGGTGATAGCCGAATGGGTCGAGGCCCCAGAGGGCGTAGTCCAGAGCCAGGGACAGCCAGTAGAGGGGCTGGTACAAGCCGCCGTACAAAGTGGTGAACATCCACCTGAGGTGGCCCCAGTCCAGGCCGCGGAAATCGAAGTTCCCCCTAATGTAGAGGGTGTCGTCCCAATTGACGAAGCCGTTGTTCAGGGCCGGTGAGAAAACGGCCGCGACCAGGGCGGCCAGGAGGGCCGCCAGGAGAGCCGGGGAGATGGGGGGCCGCGGCTCGGGGGGCATCGTCATCATGGTCTGGGCGGAGCGCTCCTCGGCGTCCGACCGGACTGGAGCGCCAGAGCCTGCCGCCGGGCGGCGGCGGCCTCCATGACTCGGCCTTGAGCGGACAGGACCGCGGCCAGCGCCGCGAAGGCATCGGCGGCCCGAGGATCGAGCCGGATGCTCCTGCGGAGGTGGCGCTCGGCCTCGGCGGGCCGGCCCTCTCGAAACAGGCACAGCCCCATATTGGAGTGGGTGAGGGCGAGGCCAGGATCGGCCTGCAGGGACCTGGAGAACGCCAGTTCGGCCTCAGGGAACCGGCCCTGCCCGGCCAGTTCCGCAGCCACGTTGTTGTAGTATCTCGCGGTGCCGGCCTTAGTGCCGGCCTTGCGCCGATCGCGCCGCGACAGGGCGATCGCTAGGTCCTGGGAATAGGTCGTCTCCCCCGGAAGCCTGGCCTGCTGCCTGCGCAAATGGAAGACGGCTTCGTCCCAACGGCCTTCGTCGATCAAGGCCTCGCCTAGGCAGCCGTGGGCTCGTGAGGAATCCGGATGCAACGCCAGGACCGCGCTCCAAAGGGTGACGGAATCCTTCCAGACTCGGATCTGGCGCGCGGTCAGCGCGCTGAGGGCCACGAGGATCGCCGCGGCCGAAGACAGGGCTGCGGCGCGGACCAGCACGAGGTCCCGGCGCAGCAGACGCTCGATGGCCGCTCCCGCCGCTAGGGCCCAGCCCATGCACGCGAAGTAGGCCCAGCGGTCCGCGGCGGCCAGACTGGCGTAGCCCAGCTTGAACAAGCCGAGCACCGGCGCTAGGCTGACGACGTAGAACGACCACAGCAGCAGGCCCGCCGGCCAACGGCGCCAAGCCCAGAGCGCTGCTGCGGTGAGCGCGCAGACGATGGCGGCGCAGGCCCAGTAAGGCCATTTCCACAGGAGCAGGGGGAACGGCGTCTCGTAGAATGCGCAGAGTCCGGCGGGCCACAGGGTCTTGCCGAGGTAGAAGACCAAGCCGTAGCAGGCCTGGCAGGCGCGGGGCATTAGGCCCCAGGACTGCAAGGAGAGCGGAGTCCCCACCATCCTCTGGCTGAAGGACGAGATGCTTCCGGCGGCCGCGGCGAGCAGCAGGAAAGGGAGTTTCTCCAGCCACACCGGGCGCGTCCGTGCGTCGCCCCAGTTCCCGGGAGCCGGCGGCAGCCGGCGCAGGGGGTAGATGTCCAGGAGGATGAGCACCAAGGGCAAACTGATGGTTATGGCTTTAGAGAGTAGAGCCGCGGCGAACCACAGGAGGGCCCAACCTTGGCGGCGCCACCAGCTTTCTTCCCCGGAGACCCGGTCCGCCGCGCGCAGGTAGGCCAGGATGCTGAGCAGATAGAACAACCCGGAGAGGACGTCGCGTCGTTCCGAGACCCAGGCGACCGACTCCACGCGCAGGGGGTGCAAGGCGAAGACCAAGGCCGAGAAGGCGGCTCCGGCCAGCAGCGGCCAACGCGGGGCTCCGGCCGGCGAGGGCGGCGGGGCGATGCGCTCCAGCAACGATGCCGCCACCGCGAAGAAGACCGCGGCGTTGGCCGCGTGGATGAGGAGGTTGCTCAGATGGTAGCCGAAGGGCTCGAGGCCCCAGAGGGCGTAGTCCAAACCAAAAGACAGCCAGAAGAAGGGCTGGTAGAGGCCTCCATGCATGGTGGTGAACATCCACTTGATGTGGCCCCAGTCCAGGCCGCGGAAACCGAGGTTTCCCGTTATGTAGAGGGGGTCATCCCAATTGACGAAACCGTTGTTCAGGGCCGGTGAGAAAACGGCCGCGACGACGACGGCCAGGAGAGCGGCCAGAAGAGCCGGGGAAACGGGAGCCTGGCGCTCGGGGGGCATCGCCACCATCGTAGCTCATTGCCCCGGGAGCGGACAAGGCGGCTGCCGGAAGGAGCGGCGGAAATGCTAGACTGGGACCAACTTCCATGATACACAAAGGCAGACTTTGGCTGGTGACGGGAGGAGCCGGATTCATCGGCTCCAACATCGCCGCGGAGCTCGTGCGCCGGGGCGAGCGGGTGCGAGTGCTCGACAACCTCTGCACGGGCAAGCCCGAGCACATGGCTTCCTTCCGGGATCGGATCGAATTCCTGCGGGGCGATATCCGCGAACTGGCGGATTGTCGGCGGGCCGTGAAAGGGGCCTGCACTGTCATCCATCAGGCCGCGCTGCGCTCGGTGCCCAAGTCCGTGGACAACCCGGCCGTCTCTCACGAGTCCAACTCGACCGGGACCCTCAACATGCTCATCGCCGCGCGCGAGGCCAAGGTCAATCGTTTCGTCTACGCCTCCTCGAGTTCGGCCTACGGCGACACCACGCTCTTCCCGCAGCGCGAGGATCATCTCCCCAGGCCCGTGTCCCCCTACGCCGCCCAGAAGCTCGCCGGCGAGCACTACGCCATGCTCTTCACCAAGACCTACGGCCTGGAGACCGTGAGCCTGCGCTACTTCAACGTCTTCGGCCCGCGTCAGGATCCGGAGTCGCTCTACTCGGCGGTCATCCCCAAGTTCATGGAGCAGGCCTACATGGGGGTGCCTCTTGAGGTGCATTGGGACGGCAAGCAATCCCGGGACTTCACGCACGTGGCCAACGTGGTCGAGGCCAATCTGTTGGCTGCCGTCGCGAAGAAAGGCGTCGGCGAGAACTTCAACATCGCCAACGGCAAGTGCTACTCGCTGCTCGACATCATCGCGGTCATCGAGGCCATCGTGGGCCGGCGACTGGAGCGCCGGCACCACCCCATGCGCAAGGGCGACGTGCGCAAGACTTACGCGGACATTTCCAAGGCCCGCCGCCTTCTGGGCTACAAGCCCGTGATGGGGCTCGAGCCTGGACTGCGGGATACCTGGGACTATTTCGTCGAGCACTACTTCCGCGGCCGTAAGACGGCCGTCGCCGCCTAGATGCGCCTCCTGGTCACCGGCGGGCTGGGCTTCATCGGCTCGAATTTCATCCGGCATCTGCTGGCCGCGGACCGGCGGGCCCGCATCGTCAACCTCGACCTCTGCACCTACGCGGGCAACCCGGCCAACTTGGCCGACCTGTCCCGCCATCCCAGGTACCGCTGGGTCAGGGGCGATATCGCCGACCCCAAGGTCGTGGGCCGGTGCATCGAGGGGGCCGAGGCCGTGGTCCATTTCGCGGCCGAGACCCATGTGGACCGCTCCATCCTCGACGCCGCAGCCTTCCTGCGCACCAACGTCATCGGCACCCAGGTCCTCCTGGACGCAGCCCTGCGCCACAAGGTCGGCCGCTTCGTGCACGTGAGCACGGACGAGGTCTACGGCAGCGTGGCTCGGGGGCTCTCCCGGGAGGGGGACCGCCTGGAGCCCAACAGCCCCTACGCCGCCTCCAAGGCCGCCTCGGACCTGCTGGTGCGCTCCTATGTCCGGACCCACGGCCTGCCCGCCGTCGTGACCCGGGCCTCCAACAATTTCGGCCCTTACCAATACCCCGAGAAGGCCCTGCCGCTGATGGTCACGAATTGGATCGACGGTCAGCCTTTCCCGCTCTACGGGGACGGCCGCAACGTCCGGGACTGGCTCTTCGTCCTCGACCATGCCCGGGCGCTCTGGCTCATCCTGCGCCGCGGCCGTCCGGGGGAGATCTACAACATCGGGGGCACCTACTCCTCCACCAACCTGGGGCTCATCGAGCAGGTACGGCGCATCATGGGGGTGGGGCCGCAGCACGTGCGCCGGGTGCCGGACCGGCCCGGCCATGACCGGCGCTACGCCCTGGACTGCTCCAAGCTCAAGAGCCTCGGCTTCCGGCACGCCTACGGATTCACCCAAGCCCTCCAGGCCACCGTGGACTGGTACCGGTCCAACGAGGCCTGGTGGCGGCCGCTCAAGAAAGGCGGCGGTTACCGCCGATACTACAGCCGGCAGTACGCGGCAAGGCTCCGAGGGAGGACCTCCAAATGAAGCGGGCACGGGGAAAGGTCGGCCATCGACCGGCGGCGCCTTTGCATTGGGGACAGGCGGGAGGCTGGATCGAGGCCGTGGTCGGCTCGATGTTCTCGGGCAAGACCCAGGAGCTCATCCGGCGCCTGCGGCTGGCGACCATCGCGCGCCAGAAAGTCCAGGTGTTCAACCACGCCTTGGACACCCGCTATGCCAAGGACCACATCGTGTCCCACGATTCTTCCAAGACTCCGTGCCAGGCCGTGGCCAAGGCCAAGGACATCCTGGACCTGGTCCAGCCGGATACCCAGGTGGTGGGCATCGACGAGGTGCAGTTCTTCGATGAGGCCGTCATCGGCGTGTGCGAGACCTTGGCCGACCAGGGCCGGCGCGTCATCGTGGCGGGGCTGGACCAGGACTACCGCGGCGTGCCTTTCCCCGTCACCAGCCAGCTCATGGGTGTGGCCGAGTTCGTGACCAAGAACCTCGCCATCTGCTCGGTCTGCGGCAGTCCGGCCAACCGGTCCCAGCGCCTCTCCAACAACAAGAAGCTCATCGAGGTGGGCACCGGGGACAAGTACGAGGCCCGGTGCCGGGCCTGTTTCCGGCGTTAGTGTCCTGGACCATAAGATATCCAGCCTTGGCCTCGTGATCCGATGACTTCGCCCCCATCCAGGCTGTCCTGGCGCGGCCCGTTCATCCTGACTTTCGTCTACTGGCTGGCCGTCCTGCTCCTCCCGCCTTTCCAGAACGTCGCCCTCGACGATGACTGGGTCTATGCCTCGGCCGTCAGCTCCATCTTCCGGGGCGGCCTCCAACTTCCCATAAGCGCCACCCCCAACTTCGTCGTCCAGGCCTGGTGGGGCGCGCTTTTCAGAGTCCTGTTCGGCCCCGGCTATGCCCCCTTGCGCCTCTCGACCCTCGTCTTGGGCTGGCTCGGCGTGCTGGCGTTCTACGACCTCTTGCGGCAGCAGCGGCCAGAGGGGGACTCTGGCCTGGTCCTGCCGGCGGCCCTGCTTTTCGCTTTCAACCCTTTGTTCTTCACCTTCTGCCCCAGCTTCATGACCGATGTTCCGGCCCTCTCGCTCGGACTCGTCGCATTGGCCCTGAGCCGCAGGGCTTGCCGCGACGGCCGCTGCGACCGGCGCTGGCTGCTCGCCGGCTCCCTTTTCGCGGCCCTGGCTTACGGCATCCGCCAGACCGCCATCTGCATCCCGGCGGGCCTCAGCGTCTACTATTGGCGCGAACTCTCACGGGAGCGACGCAACCTGTGGGCCGTGTGGTCCATCCCGCTGGCTGCCGCAGCCGGCCATCAAGCCTGGCTGCGCCTCTGGCACGGTCCGACCGGGAACATCTATCTTTGGCTCTGGGATGACGTTCCAAACCTGACCGGCGCGGCAGCGTTGATCTTTGAGCGCTTGGCCGTCACTCTCATTTATTGCGGTCTTTTCAGCATCCCGCTGGCCGCAGCTTTCTGGTGCGACCGTCCTCTGGAAAGGCTGCGGCGCCTGCCGGCTCGGCGCTGGTATCCGATCGCAGTCGTGTCCGCGGCCGTGGCCCTCTTCATGCTCTCCCACGGCGGGCTGCCCTATGCCCCTCTCCCGTGGGGCCGTTGGGGCATGGCTTGCTACAACATCAACGGCATGGACTTCCGCCCGCCCTTCTTCCTCCAGGGCGCCGGCTTCTGGATGGCCCTCAGCGGCCTCTCCTGGGTCTCGCTGGCGACCGTGGGACTTGCCCTCGCGGAAGGTCCTGTCCCCGAGGCCGGCGCACTGGCGACTTTGACGTTCGCGCCACAGTTCGGCATGATGATGTTCGGCGCCTTTATATTCAACCGCTATATGCTGGTGTTGGTCCCCGCGCTTTTGCTCTGCGGCCAGGTCGCGGCCAGCGGCCGCCGCCGCGCGCAGGCCGCCTTGGGCATCGGGACCGCGCTTATGGCCGTGTTCTCCTGGGCCGGGACGTCTGACTATCTGCGCGCCACGGCTGCGGCTTGGAGGCTGGGAGAATACGCCGTGGCCGCAGGATTGCCAGCCAGCGAGGTCCATGCCGACGGCGATTGGTGTTTTGCTTACAACGAGGCCGCCGTCAACGCCGAACTGCGCCGGCGCTCGGCCGCGGGCCAGCGTATCTCCATGGGCGATATCGCGCTCAGCTGCTTAAGGGCGCCTCAGGCGGTCGTCACTTTCAAGACGCCGCCCCGTCCGCCGCACGAGTTGTTGGCTGAGGAGAGCTTCTTCTCCCCTCTTTCCTGGCGCACGGAACGGCTGTACCTTTATCGCCGTGCCGCCATCCGACCGCATCAGCGGCCTTCTGAGCAGGACAGACCCGCAAGGGGGCCTGTCAAAGGTTATAATGCCAAAACGCCGCCGGAGTGAGCCGCCGGATCGGGCAAGAGCCGTCAAGTGAGCGACCTGCAACAGAAGATCTCCCGCCTTGAGGTCGCAACCCTGAGCGGGGCGGCCGTTCTCGCTTTGGCTTCACGCTTCTACCGCTTGGATTACGGGCTTCCCCAGGTCGTCTGGGTGGATGCATTCAAGTTCGTGATACAAGCGGCGATGATGGTCGCGGCGGGGAATCTGAAGCCCATCGACTGCCATTATCCCGGGCTGTTCGTGAATTCTTTGGCGATCCTATACCAAGCCCTGGACCTCAGGTCCGCCTACGGCCGCTATCTGGCGGCCTATGCGGTCGCGGCGATGTTCGGGGCCGCCTTGCCAGTGCTCTCTTGGTTCGCGGCCCGTCCCTTGACGGGGCCGGCGGGTCGGGTCATAGCCGCGATCCTCTGCCTCCTCTGCCCGGTTTGCCTGACCTTCTCCCGCCTGCCCACGACGGACTGCATGGCGGCTTGCTTCATGATGGGAGTCCTGACCATACTGGCCCGTCTGCCACGACGTCCGGCGGCCTACGCCGGGGCCGGGGCATTGGCCGGATTGGCGATAGGCGCCAAGTGGACTGGACTCTTTCTTCTCCCGTTCTTGATGTTGACCGTCTTCGTGGCCGCGGCGCGTTACCAGAGCCGGAGAACGCTTTATGGCGGCCTGAGCGCCGCATTTGCAGCGGCCATCGTCGCCTTCCTTATCACGACGCCTTATTTCCCGCTCCTTTGGCGGGACTATCTCCACGGTTTCTATTTGGAAAGCGTGGTCCAGTCCCGGGGCACCATCGGGGAGGTCCAACTGGGCTGGTTCGATTATCTCCTTTCACGGACCCCGGCTTGGGAGACGCCTTGGCTGGGAAGCTCCCTCGCGGCGAACCTCGGACCTGGCTGCCTCATCTTGGGGCTGGTCGCCGCAGTCTGCGGGCTGAGCGCGCGTTTTGGATTCCCCCTTCTCCTTTACAGCCTTTATGCGCTGCTCTACTTGGCCTGCGCATCAAGGCCGGGCCATGCCAAGACGATCCGCTATTTGATCCCTATCCTGCCCGCGCTTTTTGTCCTCATCGGCTGGCTCCTGGAGCGTGCGGCTGATAAGGTCGTTCCGCGTCTGCGCACGGCCGCTCTCCTCGCCGCTTTCATGCTCGTGGCCGCGGTGCCAGCCGCCAAGTCTGCCCGTTACCTCTTCCGCCTCAGCCGTCCTTCGACTAATGACGAGGCGCGGGCGTGGGCTAGACGCAGCATCCCTCCCGGTACCTCAGTCTACCTTTCCCCATTCTATACTCTCGATTTCCTTGCGCTCCCCCTGCGGCTGGGCACGATACCGGACGCAGGTCAAAGGATCCATGACCTGCCCGCGGGGCTGGGCAGGAGCCCGGAGCGCGACTTCGTCTATTATCCGGGCTTGCTTGATGAGTTGCGCGCGGCTGGCGTGCGCTATTTGATTTTCAATTCCTACTTCGACGCGGCCTTCTCCGCGGTCCCGGAGAACCTGCGGTGGTTCCCGAAGGCGGTGGCGCAGCGCGCTGCCTTCATGGCCCGGGTCCTCAAGGAGACCGAGCCTGTCTATGCGGTCCGTGGTGAAGTCGAGGGCCGTTTTGGTCCGGACATAACCGTGTATCGCATCAAGGAGCCTCGATGACCCGGGTTCCTGAAGACCGTGACTGGCCAGGCCTTGGGTTGGGTCTGGCGCTGTTTCTCTTGGCCTGCCTCTGCTTCGCCGGCATCCTGCGCAACGAGTTCGTGTGGGACGATTGGGCGTTGGTGGCCGACACGGTTGGTTTTCGGGGCTGGGACGCCCGGCACCTGCGTTGGATGCTCACCACTTCGCGGATGTCCAATTTCACGCCGCTGGCGTGGCTGTCCTACGCGATGGACTACTCGGCGTGGCGGCTGGACCCGTTCGGCTATCATCTGACGAACCTCCTGCTGCACGCCGCCAACGCGGTCCTCTTCTACGGGCTGGCCCGGCTGCTTCTCGGCCGGGTCTTCCCTCAGGAAGACCGCGCCGCGCTGGGAGCCGGAGCCACCCTGGCCGCGCTGGTCTTCTCAGTCCATCCCTTGCGGGTCGAGAGCGTGGCCTGGATCAGCGAGCGCCGCGATCTCCTGGCCGGGGCGTTCTTCCTGGCGACGCTCCAGCTCTACGTGCGGGCCCAGGCCCGAGAGCCCGGGCGGCGCTGGGGGCTCATGTCCGCCTCGGCCGCGTGTTTCGCGTTGGCCGCCTTGTCGAAGCCCAGCGTCGTGCCCCTGCCGGTCGTCCTCCTCATATTGGACTATTATCCTCTGCGGCGGCTGCCGGCGCGGCCCGGAGCGGCGGTCGGGGTGCTGGTCGAAAAGGTCCCGTATCTCCTCATCGCGTCCGCAGCCGCGTTGATGGCCATTCGCGCGCAGGCGATCACCCACAACTTCGTCGCGATGGCCCAGCACGGCCTGGCCAGCCGCCTGGCGCAAAGCCTGCACGGGCTGGGGTTCTATCTGGAGAAGACCGTGGTGCCGGCGCGTCTGTGCGCCCTGTACCCGCTCCCGGAGAGCCTGAGCCTCATGGACCCAATGGTCTGGCGGAGCCTGCTCGTCCTGGCGGCGGCGGCCTGGGCCTTGCGCCGGTGCGGGGTCTCCGGCAGGGCCGCGGCGGCCTCTTGGGCGTATTACCTGGCGATGCTCGCGCCCGTGCTGGGCTTGCTCCAGAACGGACCCCAGCTCGTGGCGCTGCGCTATTCCTATCTGTCTTGCCTGGGCTGGGCGCTCTTGGCCGGGGGCGCGGCGGTTCAGGCTTGCCGCGACTGGAAGGGGCGCCGCTTCTGGTCGCGCTGGTCCTGCGCGGCCGCCGCGCTGGGCTTGGCCACGGCGGTCAACGCCGGGCTGGTCCAGGCCCAGATCCACGTCTGCCATGATGACGTCAGGCTGTGGGCCGCCGTCCTGGCCCAATATCCCGATTCCTTGAACGCCAATCTCAACCTGGCCGACGCCCTGATCCGCTCCGGCGACCCTCGTTCCGCCGTCTCCTACGCGCGGGCGGCCCTGCGCCGGTCCGGAGCGGACGATGGCTTGGCCACTTTGTGCCTCGCCAAGGCCCTGGCCGGAGCCGGTCTGCTTCCGGAGGCGCGCCTGCGGCTCGAGCGCCTCGTCCGGGAGCGGCCGGATCGGAGCGCGGCGCATGATCTCCTCGGGGTGGTCTTGGCGGAACAAGGGGAAGCGGGCCAGGCGCTGGAGCGATTCCGCAGGGCCGTGGCGCTCGATCCGCGCGCCGCCCAGGCGCAGGGCAATCTCGGGGCCATGCTGGCCCGGCAAGGCCGCTTCGCCGAGGCCGTCCCTTGGCTCGAGGCGGCCGCCAGGCTGGCGCCGGACGAACCCCGTCATCTGGCCGTCTTGGAGCAGGCCCGGCTCGACCTGAGGCGGCCTCCCCGCACGCGGCGCTGAACACAATTCGCCCACATTTCGGTTGTACAAAATACATGTGGTTTATGCATAATGTCCATGGCTGGATTCGTCGAGGTGGAGGTTATGAGGACCCAGGATAGAAGCCGAGGTTTCACGCTCATCGAGTTGCTGGTGGTGGTCCTCATCATCGGCATTCTTGCCTCAGTCGCCATCCCGCAGTACTTCAAGGTCTTGGAGAAGGGACGCGTCTCCGAGGCTGTGGCTTACGTGAGCACCCTGAGGCGGGCCCAGGATCGGTACTGCTTGTACCGGAGCAACTACGCCGGCGATGCCAACATGTTGGATGCGTCCCTGCCCAACTTCAAGTACTTCAGCAATGCCGCGTCCGTGGTAGGCGGGTCTCCCACCGCGGGCTGGACGGTCACCATCACCCGCAACGCGGGCGCCCCGGCCAACTACGGCGCCTACACGGTCACCTTCAACTCGCTCACCGGGATCTTCAGCTCCAACGCCGCCAATGCCGTGAACGACTTGCTGCCGCAATGACAGGGGAAGGAAGGGAGGGGATATGACGAACAAGAGGCGGACCCAAGGCTTCACGCTCATCGAGTTGCTGGTGGTGGTTCTCATCATCGGCATCCTCGCCGCAGTCGCCGTCCCGCAGTACTTCAAGGTCGTGGAGAAGGGCCGCGTGGCCGAGGTGACC